>CAZGGT010000001.1:0-24757 GCA_964525335.1 uncultured Nitratifractor sp.
AACATCGCCACAGCCACCGCAGTCGTCCCCCAAAAGCCGATGGCCCGGCGATTTTCGGCATATTCCGAGAAAAATCTGTCGACCACGGCCGTGGTCAGCCCTCCCAGTACCATGCCTCCGGCCACGTGACTGGCTTCACTCCCGATACTGTTGTTCGCCTCCACCGTCAAAGGCGCGGCACAAAGCAATCCCACCATCCCCATTTTCCAAAACCGCATCGAACGCTCCTTTCCGATCGCTTCTACCCGGAACCATGATCCGGCTGTTTACACCAACTATAATCACTTCCTACTTTTGGAAACTTGAAAACATATTCGGATGCGAAAAATCGACGTTCTACTTCGGGGTAATCCTGCTGATCTTCGACCCCCGGACTCCCGTACCGGCCATCAGACCTTTCTGGGAAAAGGTGAAGAGATAGACCGAGCTGTTCATCGTCGTGTTGGTCGTGGTGGTGGCCATCCCCTTGTCCACAAGGACGACGGAGGGACCGGTACCGATCTCCCAGCCCTGATTCCTGTCCAGATATTCCAGGGACTTCTCGTCCATGAAGAACATCGCGTAGCCGTAGCTCTGGGCACCCAGCTGCATCCCGTAGGAAGCGGCGGCGATACTGTAGAACCCCGCGGGGACACCATGCTTGAAAAGTACCCCTTCCCCGTAGGAGCCGCCGATGCCGGCCCCGGCCTTGAGGACTTCGGGAAAGACTAGAATCGCTTTGGCCTTTTGGGCGAGCTCTTCGGCTTTGGGACTGCTCCGATAGAGGGTTTCGAGGGCCGCTTTGGCCCGCTGTTCGATCTCGGCGGCACTGAGGCCGACGCCGGCGCTCCTGCCGACATGCCGGACAGCTTCACCCGCCTTGTTCCCTATGCCTTTGGCAAACTCCGTGACGCTGTCCATCATCCCGGCCTGCAGGAGCATCGCCCCCAGCAGAGCCCCGCTCAGCACACTTCCTGTGATTTTCCGCATCCGATCCCTCCTCTTTTTTATGGATTCTAACGCCACTCTCCTTAGAATCCATCCCCCGGATCGCATTATCTCTTTTTCAAGAACTTCGGGATAGAATTTTTCACATTTGGAATACAAAGGAGGAGGAGGCCATGAAACATCAATATTTGAAAACCCAGCCCAATAAAGAGGGATATTTCGGTGAATATGGAGGGGCGTTCCTCCCTCCCCAACTCGTGGAGGAGTTCGAGCGGATCACCGAAGCCTACCTGAAGCTGCGCAAATCCCACGATTTTCTCAGCGAGCTGCGGCGGATTCGCAAACACTACCAGGGGCGTCCCACCCCCGTCTACCACGCCAAGCGTCTCAGCGACGCCGTGGGCGGGGCGCAGATCTATTTCAAACGGGAAGATCTCAACCACACCGGCGCCCACAAACTCAACCACTGCATGGCCGAGGCGCTCCTGGCCAAAAGCATGGGCAAGAGCAAGCTCATCGCCGAGACCGGCGCGGGACAGCACGGGGTCGCCCTGGCCACCGCCGCCGCCCATTTCGGCCTGGAGTGCGAGATCCATATGGGCGAAGTGGATATCGAGAAGGAACATCCCAACGTGGTACGAATGAAGATTCTCGGTGCCGAGGTGGTCCCCGCCACCCACGGCCTCAAGACCCTCAAAGAGGCGGTCGATTCCGCCTTCGAATCCTACGTGGGACAGCTCGACAAGGCCCTCTACGCCATCGGCTCCGTCGTCGGTCCCCATCCCTTCCCCATGATGGTCCGGGATTTCCAGAGCGTCGTCGGGTTCGAAGCGAGGGAGCAGTACATGGAGATGACCGACGGGGAGCTGCCCGATCATGTGGTCGCCTGCGTGGGAGGCGGCTCCAACGCCATGGGGATCTTCAGCGGCTTCATCGACGACCCGGTGGAGCTCTACGCCGTCGAGCCCCTGGGACGGGGCACCAAAATGGGAGAGCACGCCGCCACCATCAATTTCGGAACCCCCGGCGTCCTCCACGGTTTCAAATCGATCCTCCTCCAGGATGAACAGGGCGAGCCCGCCCCGGTCCACTCCATCGCCAGCGGCCTCGACTATCCCGGCGTGGGACCGGAGCAGGCCTATCTCCACGACATCGACCGGGTCCACGCCGTGGGCGCCGGCGACGAGGAGACCGTCGACGCCTTCTACGCGATCAGCCGGTACGAGGGGATCATCCCCGCCCTGGAGAGCGCCCATGCCATCGCCTATGCCATGAAGCTGGCCCGGGAAAAACCCCACGACGCCATCCTCGTCAACCTCTCGGGACGGGGGGACAAGGATATCGACTACGTCGTTGAAACCTTCGGAATCCGGGAATGGAGCCCGGAGTGAGGAGGCTCGTCCATACGACGACGGCCGCGTGACGATCGGGCGCGGAGACGATCCCCGGTCGCCGGATTCGGTTCATCCGAAGTGGTGACTCCGGCAGGGATAACGGAAGGGGCGTTCGGCGATCCGGGCAAACGGCGTCAGCGGCAGCTTCATCGCCGCGGCGAGATTTTGCAGAGATTCGAGATGCTCGGGCGCGAAGGCGATCAGCATTTCATACTCTTCACCGCTTTCCCCGAGCTCGGGCGGAATCGTCTTCAAGACCTCCATCCCCAGCCCGTTGAGATCCAACAGCTTGTTGACGTCGCAGTAGAGGCCGTCGGAGATGTCCATACCGGCCCGCAGCAGCGGACGGGCTTTCCGGATGAATTCCCTCCGCAACTGCGGTTCGTAGAAACGGGCGTCCGGTGGGAGCCGCTCTCCCCGCATCAGACGCTCCAGCTCGTTCTTGGCCCTTCCCAGCTCCCCGGTATAGGCCAGGAGATCCCCCGGACGAAGGCCCCGGCGAAGGAGGGGGGCATCGCTGCGGGAAATCAGCGTCACGCTCAGATGCAGCGCGTCGCCCCCCACCGTATCGCCTCCGATGATTTCGCAGTCGTACTCCGCGGCAGTCTCCTGGAGCGCCTCGGCCAGCTCCGCGATCCGCTCTTCGTCCCACTCCCGCGGCAGCATCAGGGCGACCAGCGCATAGAGCGGATCGGCGTTCATCGCCACAGCGTCGGAGAGATTGACCAGCATCGCCTTGCGCCCGACCTGTGCCGGCGTCATCCACTCCCGGAGGAAATGGGTCCCTTCGCAAAAGGCGTCCGTACTGTAGATCCGGTCCCCGATCACCGCTCCGTCGTCTCCGATCCGTTCCGATCGGATTCGTCCGATGAGAAACGCCTCTTTGTCCATCACTCCCCCCTTCCGATCGTTGTCGCATTGTAGCACAGAGCGTTCCTAAACTTTTTTACGGGATAATCATCCATTCCGAAAAAGGATCGAACATGATATTTGAAAATATCGAGACCGTGGAATCCTGGGATCTTCCGGAGCGAAGACGACGGATCGGTACCCGGGAAAAAGCCCCCTGCCCCCACCGCCGCCACCGCTCCAACATGATGCTCAATCCCCTCCGGCTCCCCCACCTCAACCGTCTGGACGAACTCGACGCCGACTGGATCACCCTCAATCTGGAAGATGCCATCGCCCCCTCCCGGAAAAAAGAGGCTCTGCTCAACATCGCCCTCTTTCTCTCCCACCTCGAACGTTCCCCCTCCTGCATCGTCGTCCGGGTCAATCCGCTGGATGCGGGGGGCGAAGCGGAGATCCGTTTTCTCAACGAGTTCGGAATCGACGCGATTCGCCTTCCCAAGGTACGAAGCCGTGAGGAGATCGAAAAGGCCCTGGCGCTGCTGCCACGGGATCGGGAGCTCCACCTCTCCCTGGAGACGAAAGAAGCCTTGCGCGATCTGGCCCGATGGGGCGGGATCGATTCCCGCCTGACGACCGCCAACCTGGGAATCCTCGACCTCCTGGCGGATCTGGGCCTGCCCCAGCGGCTCATCACCGACGGGCCGGGCAACCCCACCGGCGAAGCGATCCTGACCCGCTTTCTGGTGGATGCCCGTATCGCCGGACTCCAGCCCGTCTCCTTCATGTACCAGGACTACCGGGATCTGGAGGGCTTTCGTCGCTGGTGCGAACGGGAGCGGGCGATGGGCTTCGAATCCAAAGCCTGCATGTGTCCCGCCCAGGTCGCGATCGCCAACGGGATCTTCGGTCCAGACTCCGAGGCGCTGAAGCGGGCCCGGGAGATCAAAGAGGCTTTCGAAGCCTCCAGCTCCCGGGGCATCCACGGTTTCATGCACGAGAAGTACGGGTTCATCGACGAGCCGATCTACCGGGATGCGTTGAATGTGCTGAACGCGGGGAACTGACCGGAAACATACGTTCGAGCTTCCCCGAAGCGGGGGCGAAACCCTACGATTCCGAAATCCGGCAAACGACATTCAGGGCGATTTCTTTTGGAAGCGGAGGCTTCAGCCCCAACGAACCCAAAGGAAATTCGGAAACGCGTAGGTCGGAAACGTCGTTTCCGACACCCCCGGGGCAGTAATCGAATTCACGATGCGTTCCAGCAGCTTCTCGACATTCGAAAATCGAACGACGAATGACGAAAACCTAACACACTTCGCACGACGCCATGATGCGCTGCCACTCTTCGTCGAAATGTTTGAGGATAAACCCCTTCAGGTGGGGGAGCGGACAGGCGGAGCAATCCTGGTGGATCGCCGTTTCGGTCTCGAAGATCTTCCCCTCCCGGGCGTCGATGGCGCAGAGGCTGTAGCGGGTCTTGTCCTCGACCTGGTCGATCCCTTCGTCACAGTAGCGGAAATGGGGACAGCCGCAGAGGTAGCAGTTGAGATCCTCCAGATCGTGACACTTCGTTCCCTCGGCATAGAGCGGGCAGAAGTCGGAATGCCGCTCCCGCATGTTTTCATAGCGGAAATAGTCGACGATCTCCTCCGCGTCGCATCCTTTCAGCGTTTCGACGATCTCCCGATGTTTCGTACCGAATCGTCGGATCCACTTCCGGTAGGTCACCTTCGCTCCTTTGTGCTGTATAATCTACGAAAACGCTCACGACAAGGATACCCCAACGGATGAAGATTCCTTCTGAAAACCTCTATCCGCGACTGGAAGCGCTCGTCGATAAACCCCTGGGCCCCTGGCGCAGCCGGGAAGCGATCGATCTCGTCCTGCGCCGGCGCCTGACCAAAAAGGAATACCGCCTTTTCGTCGCCGAACTGGAAGGCGAGCCTCTCGGACCCCTGATGGAGAAACTCCGGCTCGATGAAGAGCGGGCGAAGACGATGAGAGAGAGCATTCGGAAAAAGCTCAACCGCGACGCGATCAAACGGGAGCTCTGCGGAGCGCCCTCGTGAAACTTCTCGTCAGCGCTCTGGAGCACTCGGCCAACCTCCATCTCAAGGCGCTGGCGGAGCATCTGCCTCCGTCGGTCGAATGGTCGGGAATCTTTACCGAAGAGCTGGGCAATCCCGTCGTGGACCTCCGCTCCCTGGCGGTGATGGGCTTCGTCGACGCCCTGAAAAAGCTCCCTTTTTTCTACCGGCTCGCCGATCGGATGGTGGAGCTCGCCGCCGACGCCGACAAAATCCTCCTCATGGACAGCTCCGGCTTCAACCTTCCCCTGGCCAAAAAGATCAAAAAGCGCCATCCCGACAAAGAGGTGCTCTACTACATCCTCCCTCAGGCCTGGGCCTGGCGCAGGGGGCGCATCCCGGTCCTGGCCCGTACCTGCGACCGGCTCTTGAGCATCCTCCCTTTCGAAGCGAAGCACTACCCGCCCGGCGCTCCCATCGAATACGTCGGCCATCCTCTCCTCGACGAGATCCGACGCTTCAAATCTCCGGAGGAGATCCGGACTCCCCCCTCCGAAGCCTCGCCGCCCCGCTTCGCCTATCTTCCCGGCAGCCGCCGGGGGGAGATCCGCTCCCTGATGCCCACATTCCACGCGCTTCGGAAGCTTCTTCCGCCCCATCGCGCCCGGATCGTCGTGCCTCCCTATTTCACACGGGAGCAGATCCGGGAGCTCTACGGAGATCTCTCGGGCTACGAGATCGTCCATGACACCCACGCCACCCTCTACGAAAGCGATTTCGCCTTCGTCTGCAGCGGCACCGCCACCCTGGAGGCGGCCCTCATCGGCACCCCCTTCGTCTTGGCCTATCGGGCGAAGCCTCTCGACTATTTTCTGGTCAAGCGGCTGACCGACCTGAAATACGCCGGCCTGGCCAACCTCTTCAGCCTCGAGTTCCAGGGCCGTCCCATGCACCCCGAGCTGATCCAGGGGGCGCTGACCCCCCGGGCCCTGTTTGAGGCGTTTGCAAACTTCGACCGCTCCCGCTATGCCGACGACGTCGCGGCGGTGCGCCAATACCTGCGTCACGGCAGTTCCCGAAACGTGGCGGCGATCCTGAGCGAAACGTAAAATCGTCCACCGGGCCTTCGTCAAAGGCTCTTTATGGTTTTGATAGATATAATGAGCGCCAAAAATATTCGAACGGAGCGTTCCCGATGAACAGATTTCCCAGAATCCAATCCCTCGCCCTGGCATTATTGCTCGGGGCGGCGGGCACACGGAGCACCGAGGCGTGCACCCGGATCCTCCACATTTTTCCCGAGCAGAATCTGACCCTCACGGCCCGAAGCATGGATTGGTACGTCCGTTATCCCACGACCCTCTGGAAGTTTCCGCGGGGGATGAAGCGCAGCGGCCTGAGCGCCAAAAATCCGGCGCGGTGGACCTCCCGGTACGGCAGCCTGGCGGTAGTCCAGACCGCCGACGGACAAAGCGCCACCGCCGACGGCCTCAACGAAAAGGGATTGGTGGCCGACCTTCTCTACCTGGCCGAGACCAAATATCCCCGACGCAATCCGAAGATTCCGGGAATCGCCTCCTCGATCTTTCTCCAATATCTTCTGGACAGTTTCGCCACCGTCGCCGAAGCGGTCGCCTCTCTCGAAAAGGGATCGGTCCAGATCGTCCCGGTCCCCATTCCCAACAGCGAACATCTGCCCACGATGCATATCGCTCTTTCCGACGCCACCGGGGATTCGGCCATCATCGAATTTCTCGACGGCAAGACCGTCATTCACCATGATCGTTCCTACCGGGTGATGGCCAACTCCCCCATCTTCGAAAAG
Source organism: uncultured Nitratifractor sp. (assembly GCA_964525335.1). Taxonomy (GTDB): domain Bacteria; phylum Campylobacterota; class Campylobacteria; order Campylobacterales; family Sulfurovaceae; genus Nitratifractor. The sequence continues at coordinate 7,029 of CAZGGT010000001.1, forward strand.
CAGCTGGCTCTCAGCGCCTACTGGAATGAAATCGGCGACACCTTCCTCCCCGGAACCCGCAAATCCCCCGATCGCTTCGTCCGGGCCGACTACTACAACCGCAAACTCCCCCGGGCCAAAAGTTACGAGGAGGCGATCGCCTCCATGATGTCGGTGATCCGCAACGTCTCCTCCCCGTTCGGAGCGGCCGATCCCCAAAAGCCCAACATCTCCACCACGATGTGGCGGGTGGTCCACGACCAGAGCAATCTGCGTCTCTTCTACGAGTCCACGGTCGCTCCCAACGTCGTCTGGGTCAACCTTCGGGCGTTCGATTTCACGCCCGGTACCGCGGTGAAAAAACTGGAGTTCCGGGACCGTACGCTCACCGGGGACGTGACACGGCGATTCCATGACAGTGCGCCGCTGAATTTCGCCCGTCCCTGACCCCTCTGCGAATCGTGTTCAAGGAACCGACGATGCAGCGGGGATCCGTCGCCTCGGGTTCCCCGACGAAGGAGAGATCATGTTTTCGACGTTGACGGATTTTCCGACGCTCTGGTCCCGGCTCCGGGAGGAGGATCTCTATTGGCGGATCGGCTTTTACGGGCTGTCTGCCGCCGGCATCGTTCACGCCCTGTTCATCCCGCTTTTCTGGTATCTCGGGATTCCCTGGCTGGCGGCGTTCAACCTCCTGAGTGTCTTCGCCTATTGGTATTCCATCTTCGGACTGGGATTGCCCGCCATCGAGAGCGGCGACGACCGGCTGATCGGGTGGATCGTCTACTGCGAGCTGATCGGGCACAACCTGCTTGCGACCTATTTCCTGGGAACCGGCGCGGGATTTCAGCTCTACATCTATGTCCTGGCCCTTCTTCCCTTTTTCATCTTTTCCTACTCGAAAGAGGTCTATCTCGTCCGCATTCTTTTTGTCATTTTCATCGCGATCGTCATCGATCGAGCGCCCCTGTTCCACGAGGCGAAGGTTCCGCTCGATCCCCTCACGATCCACGATCTCCACACCTTCAACCTCACGATCTTTCTGGGAGTGCTCAGTCTGCTTTCCTACCTCTATACCGTCCATACCAAAAAGAGTCAGGAAGAGCTGATCGACGTCACCTACCGGGATCCGCTCACCGGACTCTACAACCGCCGCTTCGTCTCCAAGCTGGCGGAACGAATCTTCGACGGACGTTCCGAAACCGGCTCGGGCGTCGGGATTCTCCTGGCGGATCTGGATCGCTTCAAAGCGCTCAACGATACCTACGGTCACGACTGCGGGGATCGGGCGCTCGAACAGGTCGCACGCATTCTCTCGGACAACATTTTCAAAGGGACCGTCGCCCGATGGGGCGGAGAGGAGTTTCTGATCTTTTTCGAATCCATCGATCGGAAGCGGCTCTGGGAAACGGCGGAACAGATTCGCCGCATCATCCGGGACGAAGAGCTCCGTTGCGGAGAAACGTCGATCCGTATCACCGTCACCATCGGAGGCACCCTCCGAAGGGAACGGGAGGAGTTCTCCCAACTCTTCAAACGCGCCGACCTCGCCCTCTACGAAGGCAAGGAACGGGGACGGGACCGGATCGTGATCCGATAAAATCTCCTCGTTATTCTCCCTCTTCCAGGCTCTCGGGAAGCTCCAGCGCGTCGATCTGTCCGATGGCTCCGACCCCGGCGATCCCCTGAAGCGCCCCATACATCTCCGTGGTATTCAGCAGGACACTGTCGATGAGCTTCTGGCGCCGCTTCCAGGAAGCCATGAGGGAGCGTTTTTCCTTCTCCAGCTCCTCCTGCATCTTCATGAAACCGTCGACGATGGCCCGGAGCTGCATCTGGAATTCGTTGCCCGTGAGGTAATCGTAGAGCAGGGTCATTTTGTCGGCTTTGTTCTCCTCCCTCCGGGTGGCCCGGTGGATGCGGATGAGGCTCTCCCTCAGCAGGGCCGCCGTTCCCTTGAACTCCTCGAGGCTGCAGACCCAGATTCCGTCGACGAACCCCATCCGTTGCATGCCCGGGGGATAGACGGCGCTCACCAGCACTCCCAGATCCGCTCCCGCCTTGAGCATGTCCTGCTTGAGCTTGCCGATCCAGGCGTCGCTCCAGGCTTTGGTGTTTTTGGACTCGTAGCAGATGACGCCGCAATTGGGGGTCTCCCGGGTATGGACCGTCTGGATGCAGTCGGCGCCGAACGCACCCTTTTTCACCTCTACGACGGTATCGAAGGGGAACTGCTCCCTCAACCACGTTTCGATGCTCAGTTCCAGCGCCTCCCCCTGGACCTGCATGCTCCCCTGCTCCGCTTTTCGTTTGGCCGCCTCGATATCCCTCCGCATCTGTTCGATCTGCTCGTCTTTGGCCCGGAGCTTGAGTTCCAGCTCTTCGTCGACGGCCTGGCGGAGTCGCTTTTTTTCCGCTTCCAGCCGGGCGTTGAGCTCGCGTTCCGCCTCCAGTTTCGCCCGGTCGGCCGCTTCCTCCTTCTCCCGCTTGAGCCGCTCGATCTCCACCCGGGCCGCGTTGAGCTCCCGGAGCTGCCGGCTCTTCTCCTCCAACTCCTTGCGCATGAGGGCCATCGCCTCGCCCTGTTCTTTGGCCAGCTCTTCCCGAAGCGTCTTCATCAGGCGGGAACGCTCCTCCCGCAGTTTCTCGCTGGTGGCTTTGCGCAATGCCTCGTCGAACCGCTCCCGCTCCTCTTCCAGTCGTTTCTCCCGACTCCGGAGCGCGTCGAGATGCTCTTTGTACTCTTTTCGGGCCGCTTCCACCTCCTGCTGGAGTTTGCGGCGCTCCTCCCGCTGCCGGGCCTTGAATTTCTCTTCCACCTGTTGGTAGAAGATCGCATCGATATCGATCAACGTCCCGCAATTGGGACAGGTGACGGTCGTATGTTGGCCGGACATCCCCTCGCTCCTTTTTTTGCGTTATCATATCCCAAAAGCGATCGGAACGGAACCCCGCGAAAAAAGGAGGAGACGACGATGTCCACCGGACGAAGGCTCGCGATCCTGGGAGGAATCGTGGCGGCGGCGCTCCGAAGCGTCACGGCGGAAGATCTCCCGCCACCCGACCCCTCGGTCCGCTCCATCCCCCACGGGACCCTCCATCGCCAACGGGAGTACTGCCGACCCAAAAACCGGGAATGGACCCTCTGCAAAAAGGAGGAGATCACCCTCCCGGTCTACGGCAAAGAGGCTCCGCCCTTCACCCGGGAGATCGCCCGGCGGCTGGCCCCCTACCTGAAGGAGTACGAAGCGTCGGATCCCGTCAAAGAGGTGGAGGAGGCGTTTCCGGACTACCCGGGGGACGTGGGCGGGAAGTGGTACGACGCGCTGAGCATCGGACTCTACGCCCGGACACCCGCCACCTACACTCTGGAGCTGGATCGGAGCGGCTACGGCGGAGGCGCCCACGGCTACTATACGGTGGAGTTTCTCAACCTCCTGCCGGGACGGGAGGCCCCGGTCCGTCTGGCGGAATGTTTCCGCCCCGGCAGCCGGGCGAAGCTCCTGAAGATCGCCGAGCGCCACTACCGGCTCGAACACGGCCTGGCTCCCCACACCCCCCTGACGGAGGACGGATGGTTCGAGGAGCGTTTCGTACTGGCGGAACAGTTCGCGCTGACGTCCCGGGGAATCCTCTTTCTCTACAACCAACACGAGATCAAACCCTACGCCGCGGGCCTCACCGCGTTCCTCCTCCCCTATCGGGCCCTGCGCGGGATCATCGATCCGCGCGGCCCCCTGGCGTACCTCCTGAAATGATTCGTAACACTTCCCGGGATTTTCCCCCGCGGACCCGTCGCGCCAAGCCCGGGAAACGTTCCCCTGGGATATAATCTCCCAAATCCTCCGCAAGGAAAGAACATGAAACAGAAGATCGCCCTGCGCGTGTTCTTCTTCGACGCAGAAAAAGACTACCTTCCCTACTACAAAAATTTCACCTTCCGCCTCGACGGGAGGACGGTTTTGCGGGATCTGCTGGGAATGATCGCCCGGCGGAACCGTGAGTTCGCCTATCCCGAACACCGCTGCTGGTTTCGGGTCAACGGCCTCGTACTTTCCGGAAGCACCACGGTGGGGCGGGTAGTGGAACGCTGCGGCGACGCCTGGCAACTCGATCCCCTCATGGAACGTCGGGCCCGGCACGCTTTGGTGATCGACGACAGTGATTTCGATGCGGCGTTCGGACTCGTCGCTCCCTGGGCCGACGCGGGAGATCGGGCCTATTTCGAGAGTCTCTACCCTCTTCACTACGCCTCCGAGAGCTTCCGTTTCACCCCCGAGTATATCGGAGACGCGGTGATTCTGACTGCCCACCGGATGATCGAGCGGGGACATCCCGAGAGCGACGCCATCCTCCAGGCCCTGGCCGACGCTCCCTGCGGCCTCTATTGCGCCGAGTACGAAAACAACCTCTTCGAGCCCCGGGACGAAACGGCGACCTTCGATATCCTCCGCCGCCGGGTCTACTCTCCCCCCAGAGCCTCCCTGACGGAACGGCTCCTCCGGCGTCTCTGCCGCAAACTCCCCAGACGCTATGAAGGGTACGGGGTCCAAGGAGGCCGCTTCGCCCTCTACACCGGCCCGGGGGGCGAACGGGAGCGGGAGCGTCTTCGCGAAGCGTTGGCCGCCAGGGGAGGCACCTTGATCGACTTCGAACGATCCGACCGGCTCATCGGCCGCTCCCTCGCCGTCCGCAATCCCTCGTTCGCCTGCCGCAAAGCCGGGGCGATGCTTGCCTCCGCCTTCGACCGGGGAGCCCAGGCCCTGATCGTCTCCCGGGAGGTGGATCTCAAATACATCCGGGATCATTTCTCCACCATCGAGCGGGAACTGGGCCGGGAGCTTCCCCTGCCACTCATCGCCTACAGCGAGTTCGCGGAACGCTTTCTGTCGGAGCAGGCATCTCCGGTTCCCGCCGTCTCCTGACGGACCCGGTTCACGCGCGGATCGAATCGCCGTCATAAGCGGGGGAAATACTGCGCCGTCCGCCCGCAGAACGCCCCCACGAAGCCTGGGGAGTATCGTAACACCCCGCCCTTCCTCATTCCGCATTCATTTTCTTTATTCATGTTCCTTATAGCACACCCGTTATAATGAACGTCGAAATCAATTCGGAAGGATCGGGTCATATGGAAGTAAACGATGTTACTGTCTACGAATACGATGCGGTGATCGTCGGGGCGGGCCTGGCGGGCCTGGCCGCGGCCAAAGAGCTCAAGGAAGCGGGCAAAAAGGTCGCCGTGGTCACCAAACTCCACCCTCTTCGGAGTCACTCCGGCGCCGCCCAGGGCGGGATCAACGCCGCCCTCAGTGAAGAGGACAGCACCGAACTGCACCAGTTCGATACCGTCAAGGGGAGCGACTACCTGGGGGACCAGGACGCCATCGCCCTGATGTGCGACAGCGCTCCCGAAACGATTCGCTGGGCCGAGCGCATGGGGGCGGTCTTCTCCCGAACCGAGGACGGGAAGATCGCCATCCGCCCCTTCGGCGGCCAGTCCAAGCCCCGGGCCTGCTACGCGGCGGACCGGACGGGTCTGACCCTGCTCCAGACCATCTACGAGCAGGCGTTCCGGGCCGGCATCGAAGTCTTCGACGAATGGTACTGCGCCGATCTCCTCTACGACGAAGCCAACGGGAAGGTCAAGGGAATCGCCGCCTACAACATCCGCAACTCCCAGCCGGCGATCTTCAACGCCAAAGTAACCATGTTCGCCACCGGCGGCTACGGCCGGGCCTTCAAGATCAACTCCAACGCCCACGCCAACACCGGAGACGCCCTCTCCATCGTGGCACGCAGGGGATTGCCCCTGGAAGACATGGAGTTCGTCCAGTTTCACCCCAGCGGGCTGGGGGGCTCCGGGATCCTCATCTCCGAGGCGGCCCGGGGAGAGGGGGGACGCCTCTTCAACAGCGAAGGCGAACGTTTCATGGAGAAGTACGCCCCCAACGCCATGGAGCTGGCAAGCCGTGACGTCGTCAGCCGGGCCATCATGCAGGAGATCCGCGAAGGCCGGGGAGTCGGGCCCAACAAGGACGCCGTCTACATCGACCTGACCCACCTCCCCAAAGAGACCATCATGACCAAACTCCCCGAGCTGCGGGACCTGGCCATCACCTTCCTGGGACAGGATATGCTCAAGGAGCCCATCATGATCGCCGCGACGGCCCACTACTCCATGGGAGGCATCCCGGTCAACATCCGCTGCCAGGTCAAAAAGAGCCCCGACGAGCTGGTGGAGGGCTTCTACGCCGCGGGCGAGTGCTCCTGCGTCAGCGTCCACGGCGCCAACCGCCTGGGGGCCAACAGCCTGCTGGAAGCCCTCTTCTTCGGGCGGCAGGCGGGCCGGGCGATGATCGAGGACCTGGATCGGATCGATCTGGCTCCCGCCGCGCCTTCCGAAGCCGAGGGGATGATCGCCAAGGTCCGACGCATCAAGGAGAACAACGGCGAGGAGCGGGTCCCCGCCCTGCGCAACGAGCTCCAGGAGAGCATGACCATGGACGCCGGGGTCTTCCGGACCGAGGAGTCCCTGCTCCGGCAGAAGAAAAAGCTCGAAGAGATCTATGAGCGCTATCAGAACATCCGCATCGACGACAAGAGCAATACGTTCAACACCGACCTCCAGGAGGCGATCGAGCTGGGGCACATGATCGACTTCAGCCTCTTCATCGTCGAGGGGGCCCTGGCCCGCAAAGAATCCCGGGGCGCCCACTACCGGGAAGACTATACGAAGCGGGACGACGAAAATTTCCTCAAACACACCTACGCGAAATTCAACGGCGACTACAGCCTGGAGATCGGCTACGGCGACGTGACCCTGGGCAAGTTCGAACCCCAAGAGAGAAAATACTAAGGAGCGGCGATGAGCGACACACAAAACACCACGGCACCCGAAACCCGGAAGGTCACCGTCAAAGCCTTCCGCTACAACGCCGAGACCGACTACCTCCCCTACTACAAAACCTACGAGATGGAGGTGGGCAAGGACGAGCTGATCCTCGACCTCCTCAACCGTATCAAATGGGAGCACGACGGCTCCTTCAGCTACCGCCGCAGCTGCCGCCACGGAATCTGCGGCGCCTGCGGGATCAAGGTCAACGGCAAACCGGTCCTCTCCTGTAAGCAGAACGCCCAGGAGCTGGTGGATCTCTTCGGCGACGAGCTGGTCTTCGAACCCCAGAGCAAAAAGCGCGCCATCAAGGATATGATCATCGACAAGGGGGATTTCTGGGAGAAGCATGCCGCCGTCAAACCCTATGTCGAGACCGAAGTGGATCCCCATCCGGAGCACGAAACCCTCATGACCCCCGAACAGGTGGAAAACTTCCTCGACGCCGACTACTGCATCCAGTGCGGCTCCTGCCACTACGCCTGTCCCGTCATCGAGGTCAACGAAGACTACCTCGGGCCCGCCGCTTTCGCCGCGGCCTACCGTTTCAGCGTCGATCCCCGGGACGAGGCGAAGGAGGACCGCCTGAAGACCACCGCCGAACTGGGCAGCGGAGTCTGGGACTGCGTCAAATGCTTCGAATGCGCCGAGGCGTGCCCCAAGGACGTCAATCCCATCGAGAAGATCACCAAGCTCCACAACATGCAGTTCGAAGAGCATGTGGCCGAGCGCAACGTGGCGACCAAGCACGCCGAGGGCTTCCTTCGTTCTATTAAAAAATACGGCTACCTGGACGAGCAGGATATCGTCCTCTACTCCGAGGGTCTCGGAGTCGTCAAGCACCTGAGCGAAGCCCTCAAGATGATCAAGGCGGGCAAGGTCCACCCCTTCGACTTCCAGAAGAAGAAGATGCCCCGCTCCAAGAACATCGAAGAGATCCGGAAGCTGATCGAGATCTCCCAAACCAACGAACTTTAAGGAGGAAGAGAATGAGCAAACTGAAATACGCCCTCTACACCGGTTGTACGGCGAGAGAATCGACCCCGGAGCTCCTCTCCTCCACCCTGGCCGTCGCCGAGAAGCTCGGGATCGAGCTGGTCCTCCTGGACGAAGCGAGCTGCTGTGGCGCCAGCCACCTCCAGGATTTCGACGAATTCCTCTCCCTGGTCCTCAACGCCCGCAACATCTGCTACGCCGAAAAGCTGGGTCTGCCGATGGTCACCATCTGCAACACCTGTCAGCTCAACACCGTCATGACCAAGGAACGACTCGACCACGATCCCGAAATGAGGGCAAAGGTCAACGAAAAGCTGGCCGAAGTGGGGCTGGAGTACAAAGGCACCAGCAGCGTCCGCCACTTCCTCTACGCCCTCATCGACGATTACGGCCTGGAGAATCTCCGCGAAAAGGTGGTCAAGCCCCTGAGCCACTTCAACATCGCCCCCTTCTACGGCTGCCACAACATCCGCCCCAGCCACATCCATTACAAGCACAACAACGTCGTTCCCGAAGCGGAATACGATGTCGGCGAGGGAGGAGGAGAGAGCCTGATCCACGAAGAGGCGCTGATGGAGAAGTACAGCCACGAAAACCCCTACGTCCCCACCTCCCTCGACCGGCTCATCGAGGCCCTGGAGGGCAAACCCGTGGAGTACGAATCCAAGAACAAATGCTGCGGCTTCCACGTCGATCTCCAGGCTCCCAAGACCAGCAACGCCCTCAGCGGAACCGCCCTGCTCGACGCCATCGACCACGAAGCGGACCTGATGGTCACCCCCTGCCCCCTCTGTCAGCTCAACATGGACCTCAAGCAGGAGAGCGCCGGCAAGCAGCTGGGCCGGGAGATCGAACTGCCGGTCCTGCACATGCCCCAGATGGTCGCCCTGGCCCTGGGCTGCACCCCCGAGCAGATCGGCCTCAAATACAACGTCACCAAAGCCACGGCGCTGATGGACTGACGGGGCGCCGTCCCCTTCGTCCGATCCCACTCCCCCCAAACTCCGGTTTCATGTTCCCAAGCGGATGAACTGTCCGACCACGGACACCCCGCGCCGTCCGCTACGAAGCGCTTCCGAACAGCAGCCGCCACCATCGTACCAGGCGCCCCGGAGGGCGCATCGGAGCACGGGGAAGCTCTCCCGGCTCCTCCTGCGATGCGGCGCTCTCCCGTGTGAGCCGTCGTTCCAGACGTTTCAGCTCTTCGACCGCTTCCCTCAGCCGACGGGGTTCAAAAGAGCGGGTCTGTTCCATTTCCTTCATCGAGGATCCTTTCGATCTCGTACATCGCTTCCCGGTTTTTCAGGGCAAACTTGATTTCGATGCGGCGGGAAGCCTCCTTGTCCTCCACCCCGTTACGCAGGATCGGATCCATGTAGCCCCGGCCGCTGGCCACCAGGTATTTTTTGAGATGGTATTTTTGGGAGATGGGGAGGGTCAGGAGATAGTTCATGACCGCCAGCGCCCGTTTCTGGGAAAGCTCCAGATTGTAGAGGTAGCCGCCGTCGCTGTCGGTATGCCCCTCGATGACGATCCGGTCGAGGTAGGGACGGATGGTCCGGTTGTTCAGCAGCGCGGCGACATACTTTTCGAACGCGTCCCTCAACTCCGCTTTGGCCGCCTCCTTGAGCTCCGCGCTTCCCCGGTCGAAAAGAATGTTCGAGGAGAGACGAAGCGCACCCGTGTTTTTGTCGATGGCGATCCGGTCCCCCAGCGTCTCTTTGAGGGCGGCGATCACTTTGAGGCGGATCCCGGTCAGGGACTTGATCCGGGCCCGCTGTTTCCGGAGCCGGGAGACCAGCTCGTCGTAGCGGGTCTTTTGCCGGTCCAGGGCCTCCAGAATCCGGGTCAGGTTCTCGTCGCTCAGACGCAGGGCCTCTTCGGTCCGGCCCAGTTTGCCCGAGAGGACGATCACCTTGTTGACATACTCCTGGAGCTTCTTTTGGGTCCGGGCCAGCGTGCCGTTGCTCTCCCGGCTGAGATTCTGGAGGAGAATCAGCTTTTTGTTGAGGGCGTCGATCCGGGTGTTGCGGGCGAGAAGAAGCTCATTGAGCCGTTCGAGTTCCTGTTCCCGGAGTTTGAGATCCCTACGGCTCAGGGTGATGAGCGTCTCGTCTTTCTTCAGGGCGCGGCGGGCGTCGGCCAACGCGTTCCGGCTCTCCGCGAGGGTGGCGTTGAGATCCCCCAGCTCCCGGGTCAACCGCGCTCCCCGGCTCCGCTCCCTCTTCAACTGCAGCTTGAGGTCCTCCAGCAGCAGATGGAGTTTGCGGACTTCGTCCGCCTGAAGTCGAATCTTCTCTTCGGCGGCTGCGAGGTGCTCCCGTTGCCGGAGGATGGTGCCGTTCTGGTCGGCGAGGCGCCGTCGCCCCTCCTCCAGTGCCCGCTGCTGTTCCCGAAGCTTCGTCTCCAGACTTCGAAGCCGCAGGATCGTAGCGTGCAGACGGCTCTCCTTCCGGCCCAGTTCCCGGGTGGCTTCCTCCAGTCGCGCCTCCTTTTTGTGGAGATTTTCCCGGAGGAGAATCGATTTGGAGACGATGGCCCCGATGAGAAGGATGAAGACGAAGAGCAGTCCCGCCATCAGATCGGCGTAGGAGACCCAGAAGTTGTTGCTCTCTTCGGGGCGATGATCCCGACGAAACATCAGAGCTCCTCTCTCCCGCCGCGATCATCGGGTTCGAAGAGCTCTCCCGGGAACTCCTCCCCTTTTCGATGCCTCCGGGAACGCTCCTGCTCCCGGGCGATGAGCTCCGTCATCCGGCCCAGGCGTTCCACGGCACTCGCCAGTTCGTAATCGATCTTCTCCAGACTCCGCTCCACACTCTCGTCGAAGCGTTCCAATCCCTCCTGGAGGGCCGAAGCGCTCCGGACGAACCCTTCCAGATTGCGGCGCATCGCCCGTTCGGCCTCCGCGGCTTCTTTGCGTTCCTGGAGGGTTTCGAGGGTGTGACGCAACTCCCGACTCGCCTCGGACATCCGATCCGCCAGGAGCGCGAAGTTTCGGCTCGTCTCTTCGACGATCGTCTGGTAGTGGCGCAGGTACTGGGCATTCATCTCTTTGATGAAATCGAGGTTGAACGTCTCTTCGAGCGTCCGGATGATCTTCTGATCTTTGAGCTCGCTCTCCATGTGTTCATGCTTGACCAGTTCGCTGCGGCTCCAGATCCGGCCGTTGTAGAGCTCCTCCAGTGCCAGGATCTGTCGCTCGATCTTCGCCAATCCCCGCCGTTCGAAAAAAATCCACCACAGGGAGAGGAAAATCCCGTAGATGGAGGCGTAAAAGGCCGTACCGATCCCCGCCAGGAGCAGGGAGATCTGTTCGTCGAGCTTGGCGCTGCTCTGGACGGTGAAATCCGGCATCGAGATCGCGATGGCCACAAAGGTTCCCAGGATTCCGAGCATCGGAAAGATCGTCGCCGCCACCCGGGCGTAGTTGTCGTCCCGGATGTCCTTGAAATATTCGTCGACGAATTCCCGGACCGTCAGGGTCGATTTGGTTTTGCCCATGATGGTCAGAGCGTTGCGCCGAAGCCCCTCCTGGAGATCCTGCTCCATCAGTTCGAAGTTTCGGGCGATCCGGCAGGCGGCATAGCTGGCGTTGTGGGGAATGAAAAAGAGAAAAACGACGAAAATCGCCACGAGAGTCACGAGGGTATGGATCCCCACATCGAACGGAAGATACCCCAGGTAGCTGGCGCCCAGCGCCGCCACGAAGAGAAAGGGAACGGAGACGATGGCCAGGAAAACACCGGGGCAGACGCCTCCCCGATGGGAAATCGCTTGGGACATCTCGGAATCCTTTGGAGAAGATAGGGGCATTATAGCAAATGGGCGGCGGACGGCGGGGGAGAGGCGGATGCCGACATTCCGCCCCTTCCTGCACAATCCGGAGGGTCTATGGTATGATTCGGTACGTTCCGATACCGATCGGACCCCAGCGGATCGTGCGGGGTTCGAGATCGAATACGACCGCCTCAGGAGAAAACATGCTTCCCGATTTCCTCGTCAAACGCTCCGTTACCAAAGACGGCAAAAAAGTGAGCCACCTCCGCTGGTGGGTCTCCATGATCCTCTCCATGGCCCTCGCCCTGGGCACCTGGAACCCCACCGGCGTCGATTTCGTCCACTATCTCACCCGGGGCAATCCTCTGGAGGGCTTCAAACCCTTCTACATTCTGGTGATGTTCGCATTCTGGCTCATGGCCCTCAAGGCGATCTATCAGAGCCTCAAATGGTACGGTGCCCTGGTGGCCGCCGCGATCATCGTCGCGTTCGTCTACGGCCTGGCCCAGAAAGGATGGGTCGACACCAGCGACTGGAATACCCTGGGCTGGATCGCCACCGTCGGGATGGGGCTGATCATCTGGCTGGGACTCAACGCTTCCATCATCTGGAAGACCGCGACCGGCGTCTACACCACCGACGCGACCGACGAAGACTGAGCCGCCGTGCGCCGACGGGACCTCGCCGCCCTCCTGATCCTCCTCCCCCTGCTGGCGGGAGGGATCCTCTACTTCTTTTTCCCCGAGAGCTGGGACTGGACCCTGGGGTATATGCTCGCCGCCTCGCTCGCGTTTAAAGGGGCGATCCTCTCCTTCTACAGCGCATCGAAACTCAAACTCGTCGCGTTCTTCAAAGGGCTTACCCTCCTTCAGGGAAGCCTCCTGCTCATCAAACGCTGGTTCCTGGACAATGTCTTTTCCCGCTGGCTTCGGCGCAATGTCCTGGAACCCGTCTCCCACGCTCTGCGGGAGGCCCGGGAGTACTATCTGGGGCTGGACCTGCGTGCCAGGCTCCGAAACGTTCTCATCGCGTTCGTCGCCACCGCCCTCTCCCTCTGGCTACTCTACAGCAGCGGGTACCTGGGACACTTCGTCCTCTTCACCGAGCTCAAAGTCATCGTCATCAGCCTCTCCAAGACCGTCCTTCTCGTCACGGGCAAGATTCTCGGACTGCTCTTCAACTCCTGGCTCACCCCCATCCTGGAGGTATTCGCCTTCAGCTGGCTGTTCGCCTGGCTGGAACGGACCCTCGGTCCCGAACATCCCCTCAACCGTTTCCTCTCCCGTCTGGGCTATCTCTTCGGCCGAATTTTCGCCTGGGGACTGCTCCTGGTCCGCCGCTACATCGATCCCCTGCTCAACGACCGGGTCCGGGAACAGAGCCGACGGCTCGCCGAACGTGCCTCCCACTACATCCAGGACCGGAAAGTGGCGTATGAGTTGGAGCAGTTCGACCGGCTGGAACGCCTGATCCTGGGAGCGCATCTCGACGCCTACCATCACATTCCCGGGATGGAGAAGATCCGGGACAAACGAAAGCTCTACGCCCTCATCAACCGGGAAACCCGCGACGGCATCGAGATCGTCGCCTTCGTCTCCCGCAACGACCGGGGCGAACTGCTTCCGGTCGACGCCGACGACAGCTTTTACAACGATGTCTTTCTCCTGGAGGGACTGGCCAGCTCCCAGACCCGGGGTGTGAAACGGGAACTCCCCGAGGCTCCCGACCACAGCGACTTCTGGATCCTCAACACTTCCCTCTATCCCGCCACCCTCCGCTCCCACAGCGGCGTCGTCCCTCCCACTCCCCTGGAGGCCCAGTCTCTGCGCTTCATCTCCTGCGAACGCCCTCCCGACTATCAGGCGGGAGATCTCTATCTGGAAGACCGGGGACGGACGGAGGCGTTCATTCCCGTCTCCGATGCACCTCCCCAACCCCGAAACGGGACCGCGAACGGCTGACTCTCCGCGAGCCCGGAGCCGGATCTCTTCCTACACTACAGGCGCGTACGACGAGGAGGGGATCAAGGCGAAGGACGAATCGGCTACTTCCCGACATAGAGCTGCCGCGGCCGAGCGATTTTGGCCTCGGAAGACTTCCTGAATTCGATCCATTGCGCCACCCAGCCGACGGTACGTCCGATGACGAAGATGGGGGTGAACATGGAGCGGGGGATCCTCAGAGCCGTCAGAATGATGCCCGAGTAGAAGTCGATGTTGGGATAGAGCCTGCGCCGGATGAAGTATTCGTCGTTGAGGGCAATCTCCTCGATCCGCTGGGCGATGCGCATCAGCTCCGTATCCAGATCCAGCTCGTCCCGGAGCTGATCCTGGAGCTTTTTGAGGATCTTCGCCCGGGGGTCGAAGTTTTTGTAGACCCGGTGGCCGAAGCCCATGAGACGGAAGGGATCGTCGGGATCCTTGGCCCGGGCGATGTATTTGTCGACGTTTTCCACACTCCCGATCATCTTCAGCTGTTCGATGACCGATTCGTTGGCTCCTCCGTGGGCCCGGCCCCAGAGGGCCGCGATCCCCGAAGAGATGGCGACGTAGGGATGCGCGCCGGTGGAAGCGACGCTGCGCACCACCGTTGTCGAAGCGTTCTGTTCATGGTCGGCATGGAGGGTGAAGATCGTATCCAGCGCCTCCACCTCGATGGGACGGATCTCCCGGGGACCGTCGAGATCCCGGTGCAGCTTGCCCCCGGGATAGGCACGGAGCATGTAGAGAAAGTTCTCGGTGAAACTCCGATCGATGTCGGGATAGATGAAGGTGGCGCCCACGCTCCTGCGGTAGGCGAAGGCGGCGATGGTCGGCATTTTGGCGATGATCCGGCTCGCCATCTCGTGGTAGTCCTTCTCGCTCTTGAGCTCCAGGTGCTCGTAGTAGAAAGCCGAGAGGCTCGTCACCGCGGCGCTGAGCAGGGACATGGGGTGGGCGTTGTCGGGCACCATGGAGTAGAGCTTGACCAGGCTCTCGGGAAGGAAGGCACGGTGGCGCAGCTCCAGATCGTACTCCAGCGCCCTGCGCTCGGAGGGGAGCTCGCCGTTGAGCAGCAGGTAGCAGACTTCGATGTAGCTGTGCTTCTCCGCCAGCTCTCCGATGGGGATCCCCCGGTAGAGCAGTTCCCCCTTTTCCCCGTCGATAAAAGTGATCTCCGATCGGCAGCTCGCCGTGGAGGTGAAGCCGGGATCGTAGCTGAAGATCCCGCTCTCTTTGTAGAAATTCCGCATATCCACGGCGGCGGGCCCGCGGGTCCCCTCCAGGATGGGATACTCGTAGCGCTTTCCGGTCCGGTTGTCGATCAGGGTCATCGTCTCCTGGGTCATCGTCAACCTCCTTTCCTGGGGATATCCGACGATTATACCAGCCTGTGTCCGCTCCGCCTCGGCATCCGACGGAAAATTTGGGTAGAATTCCCCTCTTTTTTCGGGTGAGACTCCCCCATGACTTTCAACGCATCAGGAACCCTATGTTTACCATCAGAAACTATACCCGCGACAACTTCAAAAACGACCTCCTCTCCGGCCTCGTGGTGGCCGTGGCTCTGGTCCCCGAGGCGATCGCCTTCTCCTTCATCGTCGGCGTCAACCCCATCATCGGCCTCTACACCGCCTTCATCCTGGGACTGGTGACGGCGATTCTGGGCGGCAAACCCGGGATGATCAGCGGCGCCACCGGGGCCGTGGCGGTGGTCCTGGTGGGCCTGGCCGTCGAGGCGGGCCTGCTCCTCAAAAAAGCCGGCGTCGAGGGCGACGCCCTGGCCGTCGGGGTGCTTCAGTACATCTTCCTCGCCGCCATCCTGGCGGGGATCGTCCAGATCCTCTTCGGGGTGCTGCGCTTCGGAAAGTTCATCCGCCTGGTCCCCCTGCCGGCGATCTACGGCTTCGTCAACGGTCTGGCCATCGTCATCGCCCTGGCCCAGCTGAAGTTTTTCGAGGGACAGAACTGGATCATGGTCGCCATCGTCCTCGTCACCATGGCGATCATGGTCGTTCTCCCCCGCTACACCAAGGCGGTCCCCGCCGGCCTGGTCGCCATCGTCCTCCTAACCCTCGTCGTTTACTTCGGCCGTATCGACACCCTCCTCATCGGCGACCTGGCCAATCTCAGCGAATTCAAGGGGCAGCTCCCCTCCTTCCACGTGCCTCCCACCCTCTTCAGCTGGGACGCCGTCGTGCTGGTGGCCCCCTACGCCGTCATCGTCGCCCTGGTGGGGCTCATCGAGTCCCTCCTGACCCTGGCGGTCCTGGACGAGATGAGCGGGACCCGGGGTAGCGGCAACCGGGAGTGCATCGCCCAGGGCGTCGGCAACGTCACCTGCGGCTTCTTCGGCGCCATGCCCGGCTGCGCCATGATCGGCCAGTCGATCATCAACTTCACCTCCGGGGGCCTGGGCCGCCTCTCCTCCGCCACCGCCGCCATCGGCCTCATGGTCCTGGTGGCGTCGCTCACCGACCTGCTCAACATCATCCCCGTGGGGGTCCTGGTGGGGATCATGTTCATGGTGAGTATCGGGACCTTCGAGTGGAGCAGCTTCGGCCACCTGAAGAAGATGCCCCCCGAAGACGCCTTCGTCATGCTGGTGGTCACCCTCGTGACCATCTTCTTCGATCTGGCCATCGCCGTCATCATCGGGGTGATCATCTCCGCCCTGGTCTTCGCCTGGAAACACGCCAAGATCACTTCCCACACACGACCCTTGGGTCGAAACGCCAAGCTCTACGAACTCTCCGGCCCCCTCTTCTTCGGATCGGTCCAGTCCTTCCACGACGTGTTTGACGTGGAAAACGATCCCGACGTCGTCATCGTCGACTTCAAAAATACCCGGGTCATGGACTCTTCCGGCGTCGAAGCGATCGAAAAGATCACCGAAAAGTACGCCAAGGCGGGCAAGAAACTCACCCTCCGCCACCTGAGCGACGACTGCAAAGCGGTCCTCGCCCGCGCCCGGGCCAACATCACCCAGGAGGAGGACGACCCGGAGTACAAGGTGGCCCGGGACTACTGAGCATGACCGGACTCCTCGCCTACGGCAGCCTGATCCACCCCGACGAACACGCCGGGCTCCCCGGCCTCCTCTCCGCCCATCCCGTCACCCTCTCCGGCTGGCGACGCGTTTTTCACCAGACCCCTTCCTGGCGCCGGGGCGAAGGCAGGACTGTCGCCGTTCTCGACGTCGTTCCCTCCCCCGGCACCGAACTCCCCCTCGTGCTTCTGCGTTTCGAGCGGATCGACTTCGCCGAGACGGACCGCAGGGAGCGGGGCTACCGGCGGATCGCCGTCGAAAAAGAGAAGATCAGCTTCCCCGGAGACAAAGAGCCCTCTCTCCCGGACTCCCTCTACCTCTACACCGGCCGCCCCGAGCTCCGCGACCCCACCCTGCTCCCCAATCCCGACTACCTCGCCCTCTGCCTGGAGGGGGCCGCACACTGGGGAGAGGCGTTCTACCGGGGCTTTCTGGAGAGCACGACCCTGGGAGACGGAACCCTGCTCGGAGCGTATCTCACCCGAGAGAATCCGGGACAACGCCGCAAACCCGCTCGCTGAAACCGGAGCGCTCTCGCCCGAGCGGTTTCCCGAACACGATTCGATCACCGGTTTCCGGCCGACTCCTTCCATCGTTTCAAAGAGCCCACAATTTCCTCCCAGCTCTCCCCGGACGAGAAACAACTGGAGCTGCCGCAGAGCTGAAAGCCCTCTTCGGCGACCGTTCGCGGCCGACACCAGGGGTAGGGAAGCATGTCGAAATCGCCCAGATGGGGCGCCAGGGCTTCGGGGCGCGCTTTGATCAGCAGATCGTCCCGGCCGTGGCGGATCGCCGCTTCGGCCAGGGTGGGTCGGGCGATGGGCTGGCGCATCAGCTCGTAAGAGTGGACCTCCAGGGTCCGGGCGACGAACTTTTCGTAGACCGGGTCCACCAGGCTGCGCACCTCCAGGAGCAGCTCCGTCATCACGCCCACGGAAGAAGGAGTGCCGGTATCGGTATCCCCGGAGATCTCCCGGAACTCCCCGTCGTCGATCCGCCAGCGCCCGCCGTCGTAAAAGCGCCGGATCGCCTCGTTGGCCAACTCCGTCGCCCG
>CAZGGT010000002.1:0-2436 GCA_964525335.1 uncultured Nitratifractor sp.
CTGGACCCGGGAGTCGGCTCCCTTCGATGTGCACATCATCGTCTCCAACATCGCCAACGATGCCGAGCGGGAGGCTGCGGAAGCCCTCTACCGCACCTTGACGGAACGGGGGATCGAGGTGCTTTTCGACGACCGCAAGGAGCGCTTCGGCTTCAAGATGAGTGATTTTGAGCTCATCGGCATTCCCCTGGGAGTGGTCGTAGGCAAAAAGGTGGCCGAAGGCAAGGCGGAACTGATCGAACGCCAAGGACTGGTACGCAGCGAAGTGCCTCTGGAACGACTCGCCGAGACGATCCTGGAACGGTGCTGAGATGATCTTTGTCGTCCTTCTCTTCTTCGCCGAGCTTTTCGTCTCCCTGAGGGTCGGCATCGCCATCGGATTCGGCTGGAGCGTGATCTGGATCCTCTCGACCATGATTATCGGCGCGCTGCTCCTGCGCCTCTCCCCCTATGCCCTGATCAGCAATTTCCAGAGTTTCAACTTCGGACAGTTCGACATCCGGGATGTCCACAACGCCTCCATGGCCTACCTGTTGGGGGCGATTCTTCTGATCATTCCCGGGGTGCTCACCGATCTCATCGGTGTGGGGCTGCTGGCTTATACTCTCTATTTACATATCTCCGCTACAATCCGCCCGAAACAAGAATCCCGGACATACGATCCATTCAATAAAGGAGACAACGATGTCATCGATGTGGAAATTATCGACGAGCCTGATCGCCGCGACCTTGATCGCCCAGGCCGTTGAGTTCAATCTCGAACATTTCGTTCGCCATACCCTGGTCCGGAACCCCCGGATCAAGGTGGAAAAGGTCACCCCGATCGCCGAAGAGGCGCTTCCGGGGCGTCCCGACTGGAAGGCCTACATGTTTACCATGGACCTCAAACTGGGGAAAAAAGAGCAACAGATCCCCGAGATGGTTTTCGTCAATGCCAAGGAGAACCTCGCTGCCATGTCGCTGATCGATATGAAGACGGGACAGGATCTCCGTGACAGCATCAAGCCTACGATGCCGGCCAGTTTCTATGACAAAAAACACCTCGTCGCCGGCAATCCCGACGCTCCCAACAAGATCGTGGTCTTTTCCGATCCGCAATGCCCCTTCTGTATCGGATTCGTTCCGGGTCTGCTCAAGGATGTCCGGGCCCATCCCGAGAAGTTGGCTCTCTATTACTATCATATGCCGCTTCTGCGCCTCCACCCCGTTTCCGATACCCTCACCAAAGTGATGGAGTATCTCCAGAGCCAGGGCAAAGCCGATGAAGCTCTGAAGATGTACAAGCTCAAGATCGATCCCCGACTCAAGGATCAGAAGAAGATCCTGGCCGAAGTCAAGAAGCAGCTGGGCATCGAGGTGAGTCCGGAGGCGATCGACAAACCGGAGATCAAAGCGGCGATCAAGGCCGATATGCAAAAGGCCGCTTCGATGATGGTCCGGGGGACTCCTACCGTCTATTACAACGGCAAATACGATCCCGGCCGGGAAGCCTACAAAAAAGCGCTGAAATAAGAGCCGCACCGTGGAGAAATTGATTATCGCCACCCGAGCCAGCCAGCTGGCTCTCTGGCAGGCTTATCATGTCAAAGCACGGATCGAGGAACGCTTCCCCGAGATCACCGTCGAACTGGAGGAGATCACCAGCCGGGGAGACCGGATCCTCGACAAGCCCCTGGCTCTCATCGGCGGGAAGGGGCACTTCACCAAGGAGCTGGAGGATGAAATGCTGGCGGGCCGCGCCCATCTGGCGGTCCACTCCCTCAAGGATGTACCGACCTTCATCCCCGAAGGGCTGGAATTGGCCGCGATCACCGAGCGCCAGGACCAGAGCGACGTCTTTCTCTCCCATCGCTACCCCACCCTGGAGGATCTCCCCGAAGGGGCGGTGGTCGGGACCACGAGTCTCCGGCGTCGGATGCAGCTGCTCCAGCGGCGTCCGGACCTGGAAGTCCGGGATCTGAGGGGCAACGTCAATACCCGGTTGCGCAAGCTCGCCGAGGGGCGGTACGACGCCATCATCCTGGCCTATATCGGTCTGGACCGCCTCGGCCTGCTCAAGGAGATTCCCCATGTTCAGCGCCTGGAGTGGATGATTCCCCCTATGGGTCAGGCGGCCCTGGGGATCGAGATCGTCGCCGACAACGATCTTGTCCGGGAGATCGCCATGAGCCTGGACGATCCCGAGACCCATCTCTGCACCGATATCGAGCGGGAATTCGTCGCCGCCATCGGCGCGGGATGTTCCGCTCCCGTGGCGGTCAACGCCCGGATCGTGAAGGAGGGGCTCGATCTCCGGGCGATGCTGGGCTATCCCGACGGGACGAAGGTGATGTACGAAGAGCGCCTCCTGCCCCGCAGCGAGGCCGAAGGCGCCGGAAAACGCCTGGCCGAAGGAATGATCGCCGAAGGAGCCCTGGAACTGCTCCGCGAGGCGGA
>CAZGGT010000003.1:0-7295 GCA_964525335.1 uncultured Nitratifractor sp.
AGAATCGGTCTGCGGCGACTGATGGAGGAGCTGACCCGCCTGGCCGCGGGGCTGACCCCGAAGGTGCTGCGCCGTTTCGGGAAGATTCAGCCCCTGGAACAGTTCGGAGCCCTGGCGACCCACTGCAAAAAAATCCGCAGAAGCGACGGAGAGAGCTCCCTGGAGGATGCGGGGGAGGCCTGGCGGAAATTCCGGGCCTTCGAGGGATGGCCGGGACTCTTTCTCCCTTCGGGGGTGAAGCTTCTGGAACTGGAGCTTGTCGAAGAGAGGGGTGGATATACTCCCGGGGAAATCCTCTCCTGGGAGGAGGAGGCGATGCTTCTGGGCTGCGGACGGGGAGTGTTGAGAGTGGCGACGCTCCAGCCCGGGGGCAAGAAGCCCATGAGTGCCAAAGCCTATGCCGTGGGAAGGGGGCTCGACGTTGGAGATACGATCCTTTGATCGGCTTTCCTCGACCCAGCTTTGGCTGACCGAAGCGATCCGTCGGGGAGAGCTGAAGGAGGAGACGGCGGTGATCGCCTTGGAGCAGACCGGCGGTATCGGAAGCCGGGAGAACCGCTGGATCGGTCACCGGGGAAACTTCTTCGCCTCCATCGCCCTGAAGGAGAGGAGCCTTCCCCGGGATCTTCCCCTTTCGGCCGCGTCGATCTATTTCGCAGTTCTGATGAAAAAACTGTTGGCCCCGGCACATCCGGAACTCTGGGTCAAGTGGCCCAACGACCTTTACCTGGGGGAGAAAAAGGCGGGGGGAGTTCTCACCAGCCGCCTCGGAGATTTTTTTGTCGTGGGGATCGGAATCAACCTGAAAAAAAGTGAAAAAAATTTCGCGGCCCTTGAAACGGAGCTTTCGCCGATGATATTACTTGATATGTATCTGGAGTATCTGAACAGGGCGCCGGACTGGAAGGAACTCTTTAGTGAGTACCGGTTAGAATTTGAGAAGTCTCGGCACTTTTCCACCCACGGGGACGGGAAGGTGATTTCCCTGGAAAACGCCCAATTAATGGATGACGGATCGATCGTTGTCGATGGAGAAAGGATGGTGAATCTGCGATGAGTGAAGTGATCAGTATCGCCAATCAGAAGGGAGGAGTGGGCAAGACCACCACGGCGGTCAATCTGGCCGCCTCCCTGGCCGATGAAGGGAAGAACGTGCTGCTGGTGGATGTGGATCCCCAATCCAACGCCACCACCAACCTGGGCTACAGCCGCAACGACTACGAATTCAATATCTATCATGTATTGATCGGGTCGAAAAAGATCGGGGAGATCATCCTCAAGACTTCGGTCAAGCGGCTCCATCTGGCCCCTTCCAACATCGGACTGGTCGGAATCGAGAAGGAGTTCTACGGGAGTCGCAAACGCAACCGCGAGCTGATCTTGCGTCAGGCCATCGCGGAGGTGAGGGAGAAGTACGACTACATCATCATCGATTCGCCCCCGGCCCTGGGGCCCATCACCATCAACGCACTGAGTGCCTCCGATTCGGTCATCATCCCGATCCAGTGCGAATTTTTCGCCCTGGAGGGGCTCGCCCAGCTCCTCAACACCGTCTCGCTGCTGCGCAAGACCATCAATCCCAAACTGCGGATCAAGGGCTTCCTCCCCACGATGTATTCGGGGCAGAACAATCTCTCCAAACAGGTCCTGGCGGATCTGGAACATCACTTCCGGGACAAGCTCTTCACCCGCCCCGCGAAAAAAGAGTTTATCGTGGTGCCCCGCAACGTCAAAGTGGCCGAGAGCCCCAGCTTCGGGCAGCCGGTCACCCACTACGCGGCGAGTTCCAAAGGCTCCCGGGCCTACAAAGCCCTGGCCGAAGCGATTTTGAGGAGCTGAGATGGCACTGGGGAAAGGGCTGGGAGCGATCCTGGAGGAGGTGGGACAGGCGTACGAAAACGAGCTGGCGGAGAGCGAAGGACTCCCGGAAGGGGATTTGGGAGAGGCGGTACGTGAGTTGCCTGTCGGGGTGATCGATCCCAACCCCTATCAGCCCCGGAAAGATTTCGATCCGGAGCGCCTGGAGGAGCTGGGGGAATCGATTCGCCGGCACGGTCTGCTTCAACCGGTGGTGGTCATTCCCCATGGCGACCGGTGGTTGCTGGTGGCGGGAGAGCGACGTCTCCGAGCCCATAAACTCATCGGAGCGGAGACGATCCGGGCCATCGTGGCCGATGTGGACCTGGATCGGCTCCGGATGCGGGAATTGGCCCTGGTGGAGAACATCCAGCGGGAAAATCTCAATCCCGTGGAACTGGCCCGGGCCTATCAGGAATTGCTGGAGGTCCACGGGATCACCCATGAGGAGCTGGCGGCCCTGGTTCACAAGAGCCGTTCCCAGATCACCAATACCCTCCGTCTGCTTTCCCTGGACGAGTATGCCCGCCGAAAACTCGTCGAGCAGAAGATCACCCAGGGACACGCCAAGATTCTCCTGGGGCTCGACGCCGATCAACAAAAGATCGTCGTCGATACCATCATCGGGCGCAAACTCAGTGTTCGGGAGGCCGAGGAACTGGTCAAACGCACCAAAAGAGGCGGAACACGTTCCTCTTGCCGGGAAGAGGGGGAGCCGGGATTCCGGATTCCTGAGGCGGCTGCGGAGCGGATCCGCCGGGAGCTCCCGGGTGTTCGGCGGGTAGCTGGGAATCGGGTGGAACTCCGCTTCGAGAGCGAAGAGGCACTTGCACGATTGCTCGATTTCCTGGACGAAAGAGAGAAATAACTCCTGCTTAACCCCTATTTAAAACGCTTAATGATAAAATGCGTCTAATTTCTACGAGGAGTGCCGATGCTTGACCTGTATCCGTCATTGATGGTATTCGTGCTGTTGATCTTCTTCTTTCTGATCTTTCAGCTCAACAACAAGCTTTATGAACCCCTGATCCGCTTTATGGACAATCGGGAGCGGACCATCGCCAAAGATCTGGAGGCGGCCCGAAACCTGAGCAGTGACAGCGACGAACTGCTGGCCAAGGCCCGGGAAAATCTCGACGCCGCCCGCAGCGAGGCCGCCCGGATGCGCCAGGAGGCCATCGAACGGATCAAGGAGGAGAACGCCCGTGCCGTGGAGGCCAGGCAGGCGAGCCTGGAGGAGGAGTATCAGCAGTTCCAGGCCCGGCTGGCGGAGGAGCGCGAGCAGCTCAAATCCGCGGTGCTCTCCCAGATGCCTCTCATCAAAGAGAGCCTCAAAGCCAAATTCAGCCAACTTTGAAGGAAGGGGAGCTTATGAGAAAACAGACCATCGTCACCCTGGCCGCCCTGGCGGTCCCGGCCCTGTTGCTGGCCTCCGGCCACGGCGAGGGATCCAACCACTACGAAATGATCACGGGACGCTCCAGCGACTTCATTCCCCGGATCTTCAACTTCCTGATCTTCGCCGGTCTGCTCTACTACCTGATCGCCGAACCGGTCCGGGATTTTTTCCGGGGGCGCCGCGAGCAGATCGCGTCCCAGCTCAAGGAGATCGAATCCCGGCTCCAGGAGGCCAAGGAGGCGCGCAAAGCCGCCGAGCAGGCTCTGACCGAGAGTGAGAAGAAAGCCAAAGAGATCCTGGAAGATGCCAAGAAAGAGGTGGCCATCCTTACCGAGCGTTATCAGGAACTGGGCCGGCGGGAGCTGGAAGCCCTGGAGCGTCAGTACCAGGAGCGGATCGAGATGGAGGAACGCAAAATGCAGCGGGAGACCATCGTCGCGTTGCTGGACGAGAACATCGGCACCGACGATATTCCCCTCAGCGGTTCCCAGGTGATCGAAACTCTAGCGAAGAAGGTGGCGTAAATGAACGATCTGATTGCCAAGCGCTACGCCAAGGCGCTGATGGAGCTGGTCCCCCAGAAAGAGCTGGCGGCCCAATTGAAAGTTTTGAAGCAGCTGAGCGAACTCTTCCGGCAGCCCGAGACGGCGGAGCTGATCGGTTCGCCTCTGGTCGGCAACGCCCAGAAGTTCGAACTGCTGGTCGCTCCCCTGAAGAAAAAGCTGGACGATCGTCTCTATCGCCTTCTGGAGGTGATGAGTGAAAAAGGACGCCTCGACCTAGTTCCCGAACTGACCGCGATTCTCGCCTTCGAGAGCAAGAAACTCAGCAACAAGTTCGAAGGGATTGTCGAAGCGGATGAAGCCCTTCCCAAAGGGGAACTCAAGCGTCTCGAGGAGGTCCTGGCCAAGTACAGCGGTGCCAAGATCAAATTGAAGCAGACCAGCAATAGCGGTGACGGATTGCGGGTGAGCGTGGAGGATCTGGGCCTTGAGCTCAACTTCTCCAAATCCCGGGTCAAGTCGGACCTTCTGGATTTCATCCAGAGAGCACTCTAAACAGCAAACTTACAGAAAGGAGCAGCAGTGGCAGCGAAATTGCAAGCGGACGAGATCAGTTCCATCATCAAGGAGCGGATCGAAAATTTCGAACTCAATGTGGACATCAACGAAGTGGGGAAGGTCATCGGAATCGGTGACGGAATCGCCAAGGTCTACGGCCTGAGCAACGTCATGGCCGGTGAAATGGTCGAATTCGACAACGGGACCAAAGGACAGGTACTGAACCTGGAGGAGGCCAGCGTCGGTGTCGTCGTCCTCGGAGAGTACAACGACATTCATGAAGGGATGAGCGTCAAGCGGCTCGGCGCTCTGCTGGAGGTTCCCGTCGGGGACGCTCTGGTCGGCCGGGTCGTCAACCCCCTGGGAGAGCCCATCGACGGCAAAGGTCCCATCGAGGCGGCCGAGAAGCGTTTCGTCGAAGAGAAAGCCCCCGGCATCATGGCCCGTAAGTCGGTTCACGAGCCCCTCCAGACCGGAATCAAGGCGATCGACGCCCTGGTTCCCGTCGGCCGCGGCCAGCGGGAGCTGATCATCGGTGACCGCCAGACCGGAAAGACCACCCTGGCCATCGACACCATCATCAATCAGAAGGGCCAGGACGTCATCTGTATCTACGTCGCCATCGGCCAGAAGCAGTCCACCGTCGCCTCCCTGGTGAAGAAGCTGGAAGAGGCGGGAGCGATGGAATACACCATCATCGTCAACGCCGGCGCCTCCGATCCCTCCGCCTTCCAGTTCCTGGCTCCCTACGCCGGAGTCACCATGGCGGAGTACTACCGGGATAACGGCAAGCACGCCGTCATCTTCTACGACGACCTCTCCAAACACGCCGTCGCCTACCGGGAGATGTCCCTGATCCTTCGCCGTCCTCCGGGCCGCGAAGCCTATCCCGGTGACGTCTTCTACCTCCACTCCCGCCTGCTGGAGCGCGCTGCGAAGCTGAGCGACGAACTGGGTGCCGGTTCCATCACCGCCTTCCCCATCATCGAAACCCAGGCGGGAGACGTTTCGGCCTACATTCCCACCAACGTCATCTCCATCACCGACGGACAGATTTTCCTGGAGACCGATCTCTTCAACTCCGGAATTCGCCCCGCGATCAACGTGGGTCTCTCCGTCTCCCGGGTCGGGGGTGCCGCGCAGATCAAAGCGATCAAGAAGGTCTCCGGAACCCTGCGCCTCGATCTGGCCTCCTACCGGGAGCTCCAGGCCTTCGCCCAGTTCGCCAGCGATCTGGACGAGCACAGCCGGCACCAGCTGGAGCGGGGTGCGCGGATGACCGAGCTGCTCAAGCAGCCTCCCTATTCTCCCATTCCCGTCGAGAAGCAGGTGGTGATCATCTACGCCGGTACCAAGGGGTACCTCGACGACATTCCCGTCTCCGAAGTGACCCGCTTCGAGCAGGAGCTCTACACCTTCCTGGATGCCAAGTATCCCGGAATCCTGGAGAGCATCCGCGAAACCAAAGAGCTCAAGAGCGAGACCGAAGAGGAGCTCAAAAAAGCGCTCGAGGATTTCAAGTCCCAGTTCGCTGTATAAGACAAGGTTGAAACCATGGCTAGTCTGAAAGATATCAAGCGCAAGATCAAGAGCGTCAAAGGGACGCAGAAGACGACCCACGCGATGAAGCTGGTCTCTTCCGCGAAACTGAAACGCGCCGAAGAGCTTGCGAAGCGCTCGAAGATGTACGCGCAGAAGATCACGGAGATGATCGACGAAATCGCGCTGCAGATCGCCAAACACAACGATATGAGCGACAATGTCTACTTTCGTCGTGTGGAAAATCCCCGAACGGTGGACATCGTCTTCGTGACGGCGGACAAGGGGCTTTGCGGCGGCTTCAACTCCCAGACCATCAAAGCGGTCAACGCCATGATCGAGGAGTACGAGGCCAAAGGTGCGACCGTACGCCTGCGCGCCATCGGCAAGAAGGGGATCGCCTACTACCGCTTCAACCAGCGGGAGATGCTCGACGAAATCGAGGGGCTCAGCGCTTCCCCTTCCTACGAGGAAGCGGCCAGATTCATCCGCGCCTGCGTCGACGATTACATCGAGGGCAACACCGACAAGGTGATCGTCGTCCACAACGGCTACGTCAACATGATCACCCAGGAGATCCGTGTGGACAACCTGGTGCCCGTCGACCCCTCCACGCTGCCCGAGGGTGAGGCGACCGGTTCCGAGCTGGAGCTGGAGCCCGACGACGACGATACGCTGCTCGAGGCACTGATCCATCGTTACCTGGAGTACGTCATGTACTACGCCCTCATCGACTCCCTGGCCGCCGAGCACGGCGCCCGGATGCAGGCGATGGATTCGGCGACCACCAACGCCAAAGAGATGGTCAAGTCCCTGACCATCCAGTACAACAAAGCCCGCCAAGAGGCCATCACCACCGAACTGATCGAGATCATCAGCGGTGTCGAAGCACTGAAATAAAAAGAGGAGAGATTAATGACTGGAAAAATCATTCAGGTTATGGGCCCTGTCGTCGACGTGGAGTTCAGCGACTACCTGCCCGAGATCAACGAAGCGCTGGAGACGACGCTGGACGTCAACGGCAAAGAGACCCGGCTGGTTCTCGAAGTGGCCATGCAGCTGGGCGACAACCGCGTCCGCACCATCGCCATGGATATGTCCGAGGGGCTGGTCCGTGGCCAGGAGGTCAAAGCGACCGGCGCCCCCATCAAGGTTCCCGTCGGTGAAGTGGTCCTGGGACGGATCTTCGACGTGGTCGGAAACGTCATCGACGAAGGGGAGCCGGTCCAGGCCGAGACGATGTGGTCGATCCACCGCACGCCGCCCGCTTTTGAGGACCAGAGCACCAAGGCGGAGATCTTCGAGACCGGGATCAAGGTCGTCGACCTGCTGGCTCCCTACGCGAAGGGTGGAAAGGTCGGACTCTTCGGCGGGGCCGGGGTCGGAAAGACCGTCATCATCATGGAACTGATCAACAACGTCGCCATGAAGCACAGCGG
>CAZGGT010000004.1:0-23870 GCA_964525335.1 uncultured Nitratifractor sp.
GCCAGGTCGATGGCGCTGTACTCGATGTGGGTGATGGCGTGGACCATCAGCGCCAGCCCTTCGCGGGTGGCGAAGTTCCGCCGTTTTGGGAGCTCTCTGGGATCGACGATCCGGCAGATCCGGGCATAGGAGGGCTCTTCGAAACGTTCCGGCACGAACCCCTCGGGAGCTTCCGGTTTCCCTGTGTTACAATAGCGCAGCAGCCGCGCGACGCCCTCCGATTTCTCTTCGAGATCGGCGCTTCGCAAAAGTCGGTAAAGTTCCGTATAGAAATCCATAAGGAGATTATAGCCGATGCAGATCCTATCCCGCCCCATGGGGCCCTATCAGACCAACTGCTACCTGGCGGAGATCGACGGGAGCACCCTCGTCATCGACCCCGGCGTCGACGCCGTCGACTGGGTGATGCGCCACGCGAAGAATCCCGTGGCGATCCTCAACACCCACGGCCACTTCGACCACGTCTGGTCCAACGCGGAGCTGAAGGAGAAACTGGGCATTCCCATCATCTGCCCCGAACAAGACGCCTTCATGCTCGCCGGCGACCCCCTGGGCCAGGGAATGCCCCCCAGCACAGCCGACCGGCTGGTAAAGGGCGACGAGAGCCTGGAGATCGAAGGGATCTCCGTCCGCTTCCGTCCTTTTCCCGGCCACACCCCCGGCTGCAGCGTCATCGAGATCGGGGACGTCTGGTTCAGCGGCGATTTCCTCTTCCGGGACTCCATCGGCCGCTGGGACTTCCCCTACTCCAGCGCCGAAGCGATGGCCGAAAGCCTCGAAAAGGCGATGAAGATCGAAAAGGACTACCGCGTCCTCCCCGGCCACGGCCCCGAAACGACCCTCAGACGGGAACAGCGGAACCTGCCGCTCTGGATCCAAGAGGTACGGAGACGGTAAAGGGCATTGGGCATTGGGGGCGGCCTCCGGCCGGCCCCCAATTCTCAACTCTCCATTCTCAATTCTCAACTCTCCAAAACGTGTTTCGGTAGCACAAAAGCGGTAAACGTCCCCTCGAAAACCCGTCTCCCCTCCACCGTTCCGACCACCTCCACGATCCGCTTCTTTCCCTTCTCTTCCCGCACCTCGGCGAGGAAACGGACCGTCCGGCCCTTTTCGACCGGGGCCAGGAAGCGGCTCTCTGCGGCGCCCAGGACTACATTGGGATCGTTGACGGCGGCCATGGCTGCGTAGTCGGCGGCGCCGAAGAGGAACCCTCCGTGGACCAGGCCGTAGGCGTCGGCGGCCATATCCT
The DNA here is from genome assembly GCA_964525335.1 of uncultured Nitratifractor sp. GTDB lineage: Bacteria > Campylobacterota > Campylobacteria > Campylobacterales > Sulfurovaceae > Nitratifractor. The sequence continues at coordinate 1,253 of CAZGGT010000004.1, forward strand.
GGCGGGTGGCGAGCCAGACCTCCGCCCGGCCCGGTTCCAGGCGTCCCAGGCGTCCGCAGAGGGATTCGTCGATCTGCCGGTGGGTGTTGAGCTGCATGGCGGGCCTCCTACAGGATCTCCAGGTAGCGGCGCCGCAGCGCCTCCTTGTCGATGGCTTTGCTGTGAAGCGACTTGCGGGGCATGTCGGGGTCGTAAAGAATCTGCCCCGGAAGCATGTAGTTGGGGAGATGCTTTTTGAGCTCGAAGAGGATCTCCTTGCGGGAGAGCTCCCGCTTGCCTCCGTAGACCAGGACGATCTCCTCCTCGATCTCTTCGTCGGGGACCGAGAAGACGATGCACTCGGGGATCTCCGGCAAATGCTCGTAAACCACCCGTTCGATCTCGTAGGGGCTCACCCGGTAGCCCTGGGTCTTGATCATATCGTCCTTGCGGCAGACGAAGTAGATGTACCCCTCCTCGTCGGCGTAGACGTAATCCCCGCTGGCGACGACGATCTCGTCGATGAGCTCCCCTTCGGGCCGGAGCACCTTCTCCAGGATCCGGATGCTCTTGAAACGCCGGGCGGTCTCCTCGGGGGCGTTCCAGTAGCCCCGGTAGATGCAGGCCCCCCGGTGGATCAGCTCTCCCACCTCCCGGGGGCGGCACGCTTCGCCCTCTTCGTTGATGATGTAGAGCTCCACCCCGGGGACCGCCTTGCCGATGGAGGCGGGGCGGATGTGGATCTGGGCCGGGTCGAGGTAGGCGGAGCGAAAGGCTTCACTGAGCCCGTGCATGGAGTAGAATTCGGCGTCGGGAAAATGAGTGGTGAGGTTCTTGATCATCAGGGGGGTGATGTTCCCCCCCGAGGAGGTGATGATCCGCAGCCCGGCGAAGTGCGCGGGGCTGGGAATGCGGTGGGGATCCTCGTCGAACATCTGGGTGATGTGGATCGGCATCAGGGGCAGCACCGTCACCTCGTCGTCAAGAAGATGGGCGAAGAAGTCCGCCGGCAGGGCGAAACGGTGGATCGCCAGGGTCGCGGTCTTGTAGAGGGCGGTGAAAATCTGGTTGAGGCCGTAATCGAGGTTGAAGGAGAGAATCCCGCTGAGGACGTCGTCGCTGCGGATCCCCAGGTATTTGGAAACGATCGCCGCCCCGTCATAGAAGCCCCGGTGATCGATGACGATCCCCCGGGGGTCGCCGCTGGAGCCGAAGGTGTAGGTGATGGCGGCGTTGTCGTGGCCCCGGACCTTGCAACGGTACTCGGCGGGGGTGCATTTGTAGATCTCTTCGAAGGAGACGTCGCTCTCGGGGGTGGCGCCGTAAGTGAGGATCCGCCCCCCGAATCCCGTCTCCCGGACCGTGGCAATCTTTTTGGCGTCGGTGACGATGCAGGAGATCCCGCAATCTTCGATGATGTGCCGGACCTGCTCCGGCTTGAGGAGCCGGGTGATGGGAACCAGGAGATGCCCGGTGGAGAGAATCGCCAGGATCGCCACCACCTGCTCCGGGCTCTTGTCGGAGTAGATGCCGATCCGGCTTCCCCGGGGAAGCTTCAGGGTCGTCAGGTAGCGGGCGACGCGATCGACCCGTTCCAGCAGTTCCCGGTAGCTGTAACGCTCCGGTCCGAAGATCAGGGCGGTCTTCTCCGGAGCCGTGGCGGCGGCGTTTTCCAGCAGTTCTCGGACGGTGTTGACGGTCATGGTTTCTCCTCCTGGCGGGGTTCGTCCCGGGAATGAACGGCGCGCAGTCCGTAGGTCCAGACCTCGTAGTCCCGGTCGACGACCAGGCGCGGGATCTGGTGAAAGTGCAGCAGCTTGCGGTAGAAGAAGCGGACGACCCGCTCCACCTCTTCATCCCCGAGCACCTGGCCGATCCCGCCCGTAAAGACCAGGGCGTTGAGGCGCTCCAGCTGCAGCTCCACGTAGTCGGCGTGGTGGCGGGAGACCTTGTAGAGGACCAGGAAGATCGCCAGCTGCATCAGCACCCGGGTCGCCGCCTCGCTCTCCTCCTCCAGGATCTCCTCCGTCGCCCCCAGGTGGCCCAGGAGCTCGTAGACGAACTCGTTTTGCCGGGCGGTATGGACCAGGCTCTCCCGGGATTTGTAGACCCCCAGCTTCTTGAAGACCAGGCGGTCGTAGCCGCCTTCGGCGGTGAGATTGTCGGCCACCAGGTCCCGGCTGTAGTGGATGTCGGTGGTCGCCCCGCCGATGTCAATGAGGACGAAGGGATCGGCCACCTCCAGCCGCTCCCGCAGGGCCGGAAGGGCCCGGTTGACCACGTAGGGGGTGGAGAAGATCTGCCGGGCGGTGATCCCGTAGAGGCGCTTGATCTCCTCCTTGCCCACGATGTCCGCCTGGTAGAGGTCGGTGAGGTAGCGCCGCAGCTCCCCCTCCCGGATCTTGAGCCGGTCGGTGAGGATGTTGGGGAGGAGGACCAGGCCAGGGAGGCGCTTTTCGAGGAGGGGGCGATCCCCGTCGCTGCCCACGTAGACGATGTTGTGGTAGCGGACCCGCTCCAGAAAAGCGAAGAGCCGCTCGTCGAAGATCCCCTCCATCCCGTCGATCCCTCCCACCACGATCACCACGTCGATGGACTCCACCGGCGGATGCGCTTCGTCGATCTCGGGCCAGAGCACGGTGTCGATGATGTTGATCCCGGAGTTGAAGGCGATGGTCACGGCGTAGCGGAGGCTGAAAGAGCGGCTCAGGCCGATGATGAGGGTGCTCAGGCCGCCGTTGGCGGAGCTGCAGATGGCGATCTCCTCCGGCGTGTAGCGGGCGATGGTCTCCCCGCACTTGGCCATCAGGTCCTCGTAGATGGGGCGGCGAAACTCCCGAAAAAACTGCCGGACCTCGGAGCCTTCGGCCATCTTGAAGTAGGTGCTGCCGATGTCGAAAAGCAGCGGTATCGCGGTGCTCATTGCATGATCCCTATGTCGCGGATGATCTTTTCGACGACCCGCTCCCCCTCCCGGAGGCGGATCTTCGATTTTTCGTAGGCGTAGCTGGCGTCGGAGATGGGGAGCCTGCCCCGCTCCAGGATCCGGATGTTTCCCTGGGGATCCCGGATCGTGATCACTTCATTGGCGTTGATGACGTGGGGGGAGAAGGGGATCTCGATCCAGCCCCGCTTGATGGCGTTGAAGGTCTGGCGCCAGAGGGTGTCGGCCCCGTCGTTGAGGACCGCCTCCATGATCTCGGTCACCATCCGCTCCAGGTGCTCCTCCTCCTCTTCGTCCCGCACCTCCGGCAGCCCCCGGAGCATCCCCAGGGTGTACTGCACCCCCGCCACCGCCCGGGCGTTGGCCTCGGGGGTGGGGATGCCGAAGGCTTCGTTGCGGGTCTTGGTGATGATCTTGTCGGCCCGCACCAGGGCGGCGATGACCGTGGAGGCGGTGATGAGGGCGTCGGAGAGCTCCTTGTCGTAGGGGAAGGCCCCCATCCACTGGTGGTAGACCAGGTGGATCCGGGCGTCGCCGTAGCCAAAGCGCTCGGCGTAGCGCCGGGCCAGCTTCCGCAGGACGTTGGCGGTCACCACGTCCTGAATCATGGAGCCGCTCTGGGAGAAGCTCACGGAGAAGGAGCGCACCCCCTCCTCCAGGCTCAGGAGCATCTCCAGGAGCTGGATGACGATGACGATCGCCGGGGGCTGGAGGGTGGCGCTCAGGGGGCCGAAGGACTCCCGGTTGATGGGTTCGTTGAGCTCCGAGTAGAGGGCGCAGACCCGCTCCACGTATTTCCAGTAGAGGAAGGCTTTGTCGAGGGGAAAGTTTTTGGAGTAGGGAAGGAGGTAGGTGATGGGGCCTCCCTCGATCTCGAAGATCCCCGAAGCCAGGGCCACCTCCACCAGGAGCCGGGCGTCGGGGGTCCCGTGGCGGAGGCTGACGGGGATGTCGAAATGGGTCACCATCCGCCGGGTGGTCCGGTAGCCGTGGTTGATGAGGGGGTAGCCGTTGAGCATATCCTCGTCGTTCTCCTCCGAGAGGGCCAGCATTTTCTGGGCGGTGGCGTAGTCGTTGAGACGGGTGTTGGAGTCGATGGTCAGGGGGAGCACGTCCACCCCCGCCCGGGTGAACTCCTCGTAGAGGCGAAAGACCTGGTCGTAGGTGGGGAAGCCGCCCCGGGGCTGCACCAGCATCTTTCCCGCCGTTTCGAAGCGGTGGGAGATGAAAAGATTCTTGCTCGCACCCCGGATAAACTCCCCGATCTCGTCGAAGTCGAAGCGCTCCACGTATTCGTTGCGGGTGATGCTCTCCCGCTCCCGCTGCAACAGGCTCATCGTCGCGCCTCCAGGACCCGCTCCACCTCGTCGAGGGCTTCGTTGAGATCCACCTGGTGGTAGACCAGATCGAAGCCGTAGCCCCGGTACTTGGGCCCCAGGGTCTCGGGGTCCATTTCTCCCACCCCCAGGTTGCCACCGATGACGAAGAGGGGGTCCCGGCGGAATCGGTAGCGGGAGCGGAGAATCTTGAGGTTGCGGCACCACCCCTCCGCCTCCCCGTTGAGGGAGGAGACGAGCAGCAGCTCCGCATCGGTCTCCAGGACCGCGTCGAGAAACTCCTCCAGGTAGGTGTTGACCCCCAGGTTGTAGACGGTGAACCCCCGCTCTTTGAGGGAGATCTCGATCAGACGGTTGGCGACGACGTGGACATCGTTGCCCACGACCCCGGTGACGACGTTCATGGCACCTCTTTGCTACGGAAAATCACTAACGGCTATTCTAATGAAACTGTCCTGTCTTTCAGTATAATTTTCCCAAAAGAGGAGGAGAGCGTATGGAGTTTTTTACCGCCGATCTCTGCGACGCGTGGCAGGAGAGGGTCCAGGTCCTCGCCCCGGGCTACCGCCATTTCGGAGGATGTACCCGCTTCGCCGGGCCCATCCGTACCCTGCGCCTGATCCGCAACAACCACGAGCTGATCACCCTGCTCAAAGAGCCGGGAGAGGGGGCCGTCGCCGTCGTGGACGTGGCAGGAGAGTACCAGGCGGTGGTGGGGGAGAATCTCATGATGTTCGCCTACGCCAACGGCTGGGCGGGCATCCTGGTCCACGGATACATCCGGGACACCCACGTCACGACCACGGTCCCGGTAGGGCTGCTGGCCCTGGGAACCTGCCCCCGCAAAAGCTTCGAAGCCAATCCGGGAGAGCGGGACCGGGTTTTGGAATTCGCAGAGGTGGTGTTTCGTCCCGGAGACTGGCTCTTCGCCGATGACGACGGGGTGATCGTCGTGGAAAGGGAGCTGGGAGAGAGCCTGACGCGATAGATTCGGAACATCTTCCGGGCTTTTGACGCTACGTTCTCCCCGTTACAGGCACCATCCCTCCGCTTCGAGCCGTTTTCGGATCGCCGCCATCTGGGTGTTTTTGCTCGTGCCGCACCAGGCGGGGGCCAGGAGGGTCTCGTCCTCGATGCCGGCGGTCATACGCTGCACGGTGACCCCTTCGGGCTTGAGGCGGATCGCCTCAGCGAGTACTTCCAGATACTCCTCCCGGGAGATGGGAACGAACTCTCCCCGGCGGTATTCGTGGGCCAGGAGGGTCTGTTTCACCACGTAGAGGGGGTGGTATTTGACCGAGTCGATCCCCCAGTCGTAGGCGGCTTTGGCGGAGTCGAGCATCATCTCCCGGCTTTCGCCGGGGAGGCCGAAGATCAGATGGCCGCAGACCTTGAGGCCGTATTCTTTGGCCTTTTTGATCGCCCGTTCCACGTTGAGGGCGTCGTGACCCCGGTTGATCCGTTCCAGGGTCTCGTCGTAGATCGACTGGATGCCGTATTCGATCCAGATTTCGTGTTCTTTCGAAAGCTCCGCCAGATACTCCAGGGTCTCGTCGGTGACGCTGTCGCTGCGGGTCCCGATGCTCAGCCCCACGACTCCGGGATAGCGCAAAGCCCGGTCGTAGAGGATTCGAAGGGTCTCGAAGGGGGCGTAGGTATTGGTGAAGGCCTGGAAATAGACCAGGTATTTTCGGATCCCCTGCTCCCGGAGAAAGAACTCCCGGGTCCGGATCACCTGCTCGTGAAGCTCTCCCAGTTGTCTGTCGAGAATGGGGTTGGAGGCGCTTTGGAGGTTGAGAAAGGTTTTGCCGGCGTTTTGGGCAAGATTGGGACTGAAGGATTCGTTGAGGCAGAAGGTGCAGCCCCCCTTGGCGACGGTACCGTCGATATTGGGGCAGGTGAATCCGCTGAGGCCCACCGGGATCTTGCGGACCCGCTCGCCGAAACGCTCCTTCAGATAGCGTCCGAAGGTGTTGACGGGCCGCAGCCCCTTCCGGCAGGCCACAGGGTCACGCTCCGCTGCAATCGGTGGATTCGGCGCAGCCTCCGGCGAAGTAGTCGCCGTCGAAGCTCACCAGGGAGTAGCGGCGGTCGCGGCCCAGGGCGTCCACCAGACCGTCGATGGAGAGGAACCCCACACTGTCGGCGCCGATATATTCGGCGATCTCTTCGGGACTGTAGCGGGTGGAGATGAGCTCCGCCTGGGTGGGGGTGTCGATCCCGTAGCGGCAGGGGAAACGGATCTCGGGGGCGGCGATGCGCATGTGCACCTCCTTCGCCCCCGCCTGGCGAAGCATCCGGACGATCTGGCGGGAGGTGGTCCCCCGCACCAGAGAGTCGTCGACGATGGCCACCCGTTTCCCCTCGATGAGGTAGCGGATGGGGGAGAGCTTGAGCTTCACCTTCAGATCCCGGATCTGCTGGGTCGGCTCGATGAAGGTGCGGCCGACGTAGTGGTTGCGCACGATCCCCATCTCGAAGCGGGTGCCCAGCCCTTCGGCGAAGCCCATCGCCGCCGCCACCCCGCTGTCGGGAACCGGCAGGACCAGGTCCACATCGACGGGGCGCTCCTCGGCCAGGCGCCTGCCCATCCGCACCCGGGTCTCGTAGACGTTTTTGCCGTCGATGATGGAGTCGGGACGGGCGAAGTAGATGTATTCGAAGGCACAGGGGCGGTAGTCGGGCTCGAAGATCTGCTCGCTGAGAGGCTCCCGCCCCTCTTCGAAGATCAGCATCTCCCCGGGGCGTACGTCCCGGACGAACTCGGCGTCGACCAGGTCGAAAGCGCAGGTCTCGCTGGCGACGATCCAGCCGCCGTCTTTGAGGCGCCCCAGGCTCAGGGGCCGGATCCCGAAGCGGTCGCGGATCACGAACATTTTGGAGCGGCTCTGGATGATGAGGCAGTAGGCCCCCTCGATCTTGGCCAGCATATCCTTGATCCGGTCGACCAGATGGTCCTCCTGGCTCTTGGCGATGAGGTGGACGATGTTTTCCGTATCCATATCGGTCTGGAAGATCGCGCCCCGTTCGATGAGCCGCTCCCTCACCTCCTGCTTATTGACCAGGTTTCCGTTGTGGGCGACGGAGATCTCTCCCAGTTTGTAGCGGGCGAAGACCGGCTGGGCGTCCAGGACCGAATCCTTTCCGGCGGTAGAGTATCGGTTGTGCCCGATGGCGCAACGTCCCTCCAGAACCGAAAAGCTCTCCTCGTCGAAAACGTCGGTCACCAGACCCCGGTTTTTGATGAGACGGATCCGCTCCCCGTCGGCACTGCTGATCCCCGTAGACTCCTGCCCCCGGTGCTGCATGGCGAAGAGGGCGTAGTAGGCAATTTTGGCGGCGGTATCACTGCCGTAGACTCCGACGACGGCGCACATCAGCTTTTCCTTCCGGAAAAGAGTGAAAGGCGAACGGTGAAAAGTGAAAAGTTGGAGGTTTTCATGGTGTCTGTTTTAGATCCCCAGTGAATCGTTGATGCTGTAGAGGCCGGCCTCCCGGTCCGCCAGCCATCGCGCGGCGCGGATCGCCCCTTTGGAGAAGGTCTCGCGGCTGGTGGCCACGTGGGTCAGCTCGATGAACTCTCCGTCGTTGTAGAACCCGACGGTGTGACGTCCCACGATGTCGCCGCCCCGCAGAGCCATGACGGCGATCTCATCCTTGCTCCGGGGACCGATCTGGCCGTCCCGGCCGCTGACCCGGACCTTCTCCAGATCCAGATCCCGCCCCTTGGCGGCGAACTCCGCCAGGGTCAGGGCGGTCCCGCTGGGGGCGTCGACCTTGTGGCGGTGGTGCATCTCCACGATCTCGATGTCGAAATCCCGCAGAGTCGCCGAGACCTTCTGGACCAGCTGTTTGAGCAGGGCGATCCCCGCCGACATGTTGGAAGCGTAGAGAACCGGCATCGCCTTGGACGCCTCCAGAATGAGGTTCTGCTGATGCTGGGTCAGGCCCGTGGTGGCGATCACCAGCGCCCGGGGCACTTCCATGGCGGTTTCACAGAGCTCCTGGGTGGCCTGGGGCGCGGAAAAGTCGATCACCACGTCGCTGGCCTCCAAAAGCGCCCGGATGCTGTTGGTCACCAGGACCTCCCGGGGAAGCTCCTGCTTCAGCTCGTCGTAGACATGGACCGCCGCCAGCTCCAGCTTTTCGTCTTCGCTGACGTTTTTGATCAGGTGGGCCCCCATTCGTCCCGTGGCCCCCAAAATTCCTACTTTGATACTCACGCGTCATGCTCCTGAACGTAATGCAGGGCCTGCATCCCCGCTACGGCGCCGTCTCCGGCGGCGCAGACCACCTGTTTGGCGGCGTCGATCCGGAGATCTCCCGCGGCGAAAAGACCGGGAACGGAGGTATGCATCTTCAGATCGACGATCACCTCTCCCCGCTCGTTGACGTCGCAGAGAAAGCTGCCGTCCTCCTGCTTCAGCACTTTGTTGTTGACGTCGTTGCCCACGAAAACGAAGAGACCGGGGACTTCCAGAGTCCGGGGTTCCCGGCCGTCGCTGAAGACAATTTTCACACCCTGCAGCCCGGTCGCGTCACCAAACGCCTCCTCGATGGAGGCGTTGAGGATGAACTCGATCTTTTCGTTCTTCATCGCCCGCTCCACCGTGGGAGGTGCCGCCCGGAAGCTGTCCCGACGATGGATGACGTAGACCTTGGAGCAGATGTTGGCCAGGTAGAGGGCCTCCTCCAGGGCGGTGTCGCCGCCGCCGAGGACCGCCACCTCTTTGTCTTTGTAGAAAAAGCCGTCGCAGGTGGCGCAGGTGCTCACCCCCCGGCCGTAGAATTCGTCTTCGCCCTTGAACCCGGCTCGGCGGGGGGTGGAGCCGGTACAGACGATGACCGTTTTGGCCTCGACCGTTTCGCTGCCCAGGTCGACGACGAAATGCTCCCCCTCTTTCCGAACGTTCCGGACTTCCTTCATTTCGTGCTTGAGGCCGAAATGCATGCACTGGGCGGGCCAGGGTTCCATCAGGTCCATCCCCGTCAGCCCCTCCCGGAAAACCCCGGGATAGTTTTCGATCTCGCTGCTTTGGGTGATCTGCCCGCCGGGCATCCCCATCTCGTACATCACGACCTCTTTCAGGCCGCCACGGGTCGCATAGAGTCCGGCGGTCAGTCCCGCAGGACCTCCTCCGATAATGGCACAATCCAGCATCTTAGATCCTTTCCGATGGGATGGGATGATCGTTCGGGTCGCTTTCCCGCGGGAGAGCGACCCGAACGCCCGAAGGCGCAGGAATCAGCCCAGAAGGGCGTCAAGCTTCTGAGCGAAAACATCCTTGCCGGCCGCACCGACCATCTGATCGACCAGCTCACCGTTTTTGAAGAAAAGAATGGTGGGAATGGAGCGGATTCCGTACTTGACGGCGATCTCCTGCTCTTCGTCGGTGTTGACCTTGCAGATCTTGGCTTTGCCGTCGTAATCCTCGGCCAGCTCTTCGATGACGGGAGCGATCATCCGGCAGGGTCCGCACCAGGGGGCCCAGAAGTCGACCAGAGTGACCCCTTCTTTGATGGTTTCGTCAAAATTGTTCTTGTTGAGTTCGATGTATTTACCCATCGTTCGATCCTTTGTAGTGTGGTTTGAGTGTGTGATTATAGCGACTTTCCGTAAATTTCGGGAGATTTCAGACAATTTTCCTCCGATTTTCCGGGGTGGAACTTCACTCCCCGAGGGGAATCTCCCGAAACCGGGCCGACCGGGTGCCGAAACCGGGAGCGTTGTCCGCCGCTTTGACCGTATAGACCAGGGAGAGTTTGGGGGTCTCCGTCCGATTGGGACCCGCCCGATGCAGAAGGCCGCAGTGAAAGAGCACCACATCTCCTTTCTCCAACTCGTAACGGACCGTTCGTGCGATCCACTCCCGGTGTTCCGGGAGATCTTCCCGGAAATAATCGCGACCGTCAAACGCATCCCGGGGAAAATCGACCCGATGGGAACCGGGAATGAACTCCAGGACACCGTTGCGTTCATTCTCCTCTCCCAGGGCGAGCCAGACGCTCAGGAGCCGATCGTCGGCATAGTGCCAGTGGCGCCGATCCCGATGCCAACGGGTTTCGCTGCTGCTGCGGGGCATTTTGCTCATGAGAGCGTTGTGATGGGCGGTCACCAGGACCGGAGGCGCTCCCAGCAGTTCCGCCAGGAGCGGACGGATCGCGGGCCAGGTCATCCAGCGACGGAACAGAGGATCACGGTCGTAGACCTGTCGCAGACGTCGAAGCGTCTCCCGATACTCCTTTCGATCGCTTCCCAAAAACTCCGCCTCGCTCTCGAAGGGGGGAATTTTCCGCTCCAGATGACTCAGGGCCACGGCCCGAAGATCGTCACAGAACGCCGGATCCACCGCCCCCCGAAGCAGCAGCACCCCCTCCCGTTCGAAGTGTTCCCGCCCGGCGGCGTCGATCGTGAAGCCTTGCGCCATCTTCTCTCCCTTCCGCTTCCCATCGAGCCCGGTGATGCGATCGTGCACGGTTCGATCGCCCGTCCGGGTTTGAAAGGAAAAAATACAGTATCATATCGAAAGCTTCGGTCATCCGCCGAGAGCCAGCGATCCACCCCAAGATTCGGAAGGGAGCAGGAGGAGAGAGTCATGATCAACTGGCACGAACCGCTGATATGGGCGGGCGTAGGAGGAGGAACACTGTTCGGAATGGGGTTGGGGGCGTTGCTGTTCCGCCGCCGATCTGCCGATACCGCTTCGTCGGAGGAAGGGGTTTCCCCCCTGGAAGCCGCCTGTTCCCTCACCCACGACGCTCTGTTTCTCGTCGAGCAGAACCGGATCCTTTTCGCCAACCCTGCGGCGGAGCGGCTGGGGGAGATTCACGCACCCGCTTTGGTCCAAGATACCGAGGAACATCTGAAATTTTACGACACCGAAGAGAAACAGTGGTTCAGCCTGGAGGGACTGCTTCAACGCCACCGGCGCCTGAAGACCCAGGCAAACACCCATTTTTCCTCCCTGGAGCTCGATCCAGAAAAACGGACGAAAGTCACGGTGGATATCCGCAGCGTCACGATGCAGCCTCCCGGAGAGCGCCCCCGTACCAGCCAGCTCGTCTCCATTCACGACGCCCATTGCGAAAAACAGCTGTTCGATCTCCGACACCTCAACACCCTCACCGGCCTACCCAACCAATTCAAAGCGTTCAGCGATATCACCATGCTCACCGCACGGGGAGACGAACGAAGCCAATTCGCGATTCTGATGATCGAGCTCGACGATCCTTCCCGGCTCCGCTCCATGCTCGGCTATGCCGAAATGGACACCATCCTGGGACACATCGCACGGGTCCTGAGGGAGATGAGCGACGGGGAGCGGATCCGGGTCTATCACCTGCATTACGTCACGTTTATGGTCCTCATCCAGCGTCCCCACGGAGACGAAGCCATCTATGGCTTTATGGATCGCTTCCAGCAACAACTCCAGCAGAGCTACAGCCTCCAGAACAATCGACAGAAACTCACCTTCTCCACCGGGGTCAGTTTCTACCCGAGACATCGCTCCCTCTACAACCTCATCAACAGCGCCTTCGCCGCCCTCACCGAGGCTCAGGAGCAGGGACGGGGCCATACCGTCCTCGCCAGCCAGGAGATCGACCGGCGGATCGACCGGGATATCAATCTCAATACCGAGCTGGAAAAAGGAATCGCCAACCGGGATCTGAAGCTCTACTTTCAACCCATCTACGACGGCCGAACCGAGCGACTCGCCGGCGCCGAAGTCCTTCTGCGCTGGCACCACCCCGAAAAGGGGATCATTATGCCCGATCTTTTCATTCCCGTGGCCGAAAAGAGCGGGCTCATTCTCCAGATCGGCCAATACGTCATCGAAGAGAGTCTCAAACAGCTCAGCCGTTGGCACTCTTTCGGCTTTCCGCCTCTGCAGTTGAGCGTCAACATCTCGCTTCGGGAATTGGAGAACCAGGAGTTCATGAGCTCCCTCATCCGGCTCCTTTATCACTATGAGTTCGGGGATTCGCGTCTGAAGTTCGAAATCACCGAACATGCCGCCATGCTCAATCCCAACGCCGCCCTCCAGCGGCTCAAGGATATACGGCAGCTGGGAATCGGCATCTCCCTCGACGATTTCGGAACCGGCTACTCCTCCTTCGCCTACCTGGCGGAATTTCCCATCGAGACCCTCAAGATCGACCGGGGGTTCGTCACCGGTATGACCCGGGACAGCAGCAAACGGCATATCGTCTCCACCATCATCAAACTGGGCCACAGCCTGGGAATGACCATCGTCGCCGAAGGGGTGGAGAACAAGGAGGAAGCGACGCTCCTGCGCTCCTACGGAGCCGACTACCTCCAAGGCTACTACTATGACCGCCCCCTTCCCCAACTGGAGTTCCAATACCTCCAGACCCATCCCCGGAATCCCTGAGGTCTCAAAGGCTCCGCCCCTACATCGTCACGTTCTCGATCAGCTCCACCTCCCCCCGTCGGACAATCAGGGCATCGATACAAAACGGAAGATCGAGCTTCTTCTCTTTGAGATAATAGTGGGCGGAGTTGACGACTCTGCGCAGTTTGGACGGAGTGAGATTGTAAATGGGATCGAACTCCCGCGACGCGCTCTTGACCTCGATGAAATGGAGCACTCCCTCCTTCACGGCGATGATATCGATCTCCCCCAGCTTTCGGGCGTAGTAGTTGCGCTCCACGATCCGAAATCCCGCCTCCTCCAGAAAGCGGCTCGCCAGCTCCTCGCTCTCATTGCCGAACTGCCGCAGCAGATTTCGTTTCATAATCCTCCTTTGGCTCTTAAAGCAGAGAGCTTAGAGCGAAGAGCGGAGGGCGGAGGGCATTTCCGTTCATCGGAGCTCCCAACCCCTCCATTCTCCATTCTCAACCCACAACTTTTCACCTTTCACTTTTCACTCTTCACTCTCCCGAAGGGAGCTCAGCTCCCTCCCCAGACCTCGCCGACGGGGATCACCTCCACCCGGACCGATTTGAAGCGGGCGGTGAGGACCAATTCATCGCTTTCGTCCCCGAAGAGGGCGTTGATCCGGCTCCGGGCGTGGTGAAAAGTGGTATAGAGGGTTCGGGGGCGAATGGCGTCGCTGTAGGCGACCCGGAGCGCCTCGCTCTCTCCATGCTCCGAACGGAGAATCACCCGATCCCCGAAACGCTCCTCTTCGTCGGGATGGGCCCAGAGAAGATCCTCGTTATGACGGTTCAGGAGACGCGGACTTCTCCGGGTCTGGGCGGCGTTGTTGTAGTGGGCCAGGGTCCGGCCGGTGGTGAGGTAGTACCCTTCCAGGGAATCCCGGTAAAACCGCCCCTCCAGGATCTCTTCCACCATCCCCCGTCTCCGCCAGGGGTGGTAGAGGAAGCGCCCCAGGCCGTCTTCGGTCCGAAAATCCAGCAGGTGGAGAATCGGGGTATCCTCGTGGTAGACGGGCCACTGCATCCCGCGTTTTCGATGACGCTTCAGTCGATAATAGGCGGCGCCGCTGAAACGCCGGGGAGCGACGCGGCGCACTTCCTCCCAGACCTCCTCGCTGCTGGAAAAGTCGAAATTCTCCCCGTCTCCCAGCTTCTTGGCCAGCAGGGTCAGCACCTCCCAGTCGTCGGGAAGGTCGCACTCCACCAGGGGCTGGGAGAGGTGGAGGCGGCGCATGGCGTTGACGTAGACCCCGGTCTTTTCGTAGGCCGATTTGACCCCGACAACGATGTCGGCCCTCCTGGCGATCTCCGTCATGAAGAGCTCCTGCACCATCAGGAACTCCAGCTTCTCCAGGGCGTTGTCGATTTTGTTGAGGTTGGGGTGGATGTGGGCGATGTCCTCCCCCATGTTGAGGAGCGCCTTGAGCTTCCCCTCCTCCATGGCGTCGATGAGCCGGGGAGTCATGAGACCCACCTCTTTCGGAGGCTGGTAATCGGGGTCGTAATAGGGAAGGCAGCCCATGTCGCAGGCTCCCTGGACGTTGTTCTGACCCCGCAGGGGCATGAGCCCCGCCCCGGCCCTGCCGATATTGCCCGTCAGAAGCGCCAGATGGGTCAGGGCCATGACGGCGTAGGAGCCGTCGAGATGTTCGGTCACCCCCAGGCCCCAGAAGATCATCGATTTTTTGACGGCGTACTCCCGGGCGATGTTGGGAATCATCTTGGCCAGGTACTCGTATCCCTCGACCTCCTTGAAGAAGGAGGGATCGGCCGTCGAATCGGCCAGGATCGCCTCCCGGTACTCTTCGAAATTTTTGGTGCGCGTGGCGACGAACTCTTTGTCGTAGAGCTCTTCATCGAGGATCACGTAGGCCATCATGTTGAGGATCAGCAGGTTGGCCTCGAAGGGGATGACGCAGTCATATTTGGCCTGTTTGGCCAGCTTGGTACGGCGCACGTCGATGACGGCGAGGTTGTTGTGGGTCCGGGCCATGTCGACGATGCGGTTGGCGATGATGGGGTGGGCTTCGAGGGTGTTGGAACCGATGACGATCATGAACTCCGTCTCGTAGATGTCGTTGTAGGGGTTGGTGGCGGCCCCTTCGCCGATGGTGGCCCGCATCCCCTGGAGGCTGGGGGAGTGGCAGACCCGGGCGCAGTTGTCCACGTGGGGAGAGCCCATGGTCTCGCGGCAGAATTTCTGGAAGGCGTAGGCGCTTTCACAGCTGGTACGGGCTCCCCCGATGGCGGCGAAGCTGTGGGAGCCGTAGCGCTCCCGGATCTCGGCCAGCTTGGCCGCCGCCAGCTCGGTGGCGGTCTCCAGGTCGGTCGTCATCCACTCGTCGTCCAGGGGTTCCAGACGGTCGGCACAGCGCTCCGCCAGCTCCGGGTTGCGCTCCAGGAAACGGCGACGTACCCGCGGCTTCCGGATCCGGTCCCGGGCTTCAACGAAGTCGTAGCCGTACTTTCCCTTGATGCAGAGCTTGCCCTGACTGACCACCCCGTCCTTGTCGGCGTAGATTTTTACGATCCGGTTCTTCTCCACCACCCCGACGATGTCGCAGCCCACCCCGCAGTAGGTACAGACGCTCTCGATTTCGTTCAGCTCTCGATTCGGCATAGGCTTTCCCTCAGATCCATAGATTGTCGATGAGTCGGGTTCGACCCACCCATGCGGCCACCAGGAGGATGCTCTCCCCGTTCCGGACCTCCTCCAGCGGCCGGAACTCCCGGTCCACCACCTCCGCATACTCCAGACGGTCCACTTCCGGCTCCAGGATGCTGCGCATCAGCTCCCGGAGCCGCTCGCTGCGCCGCTCCCCGCTCTGAACCAGTTTGCCGGCACGTTTGAGGGCGCGGGAAAGGCTCAGTGCCCGCCGCCGCTCCTCGGGACTCAGGTAGACGTTGCGGCTGCTCAGGGCCAGGCCGTCGGGATCCCGGACGATCTCGCAGGGGACGATCTCCACCGGCAGGAAGTAGTCCCGGACCATCCGGGTGATCAGCGCCAGCTGCTGGGCGTCCTTCTTGCCGAAATAGGCCCGGTCGGGACGGACGATGTTGAAAAGCTTCATCACCACCTGGAGCACCCCGTCGAAGTGCCCCGGCCGTTTCGCCCCCTCCAGGATGTAGCCGCCGATCTTCGGCGCGGCGATCAGGAGCTCGTCCTCGTGGTAGATCTGCTCCGCGGTCGGCATGTAGAGCAAATCGACCCCCGCCAGCTCGCAGATCTTCCGGTCCGCCTCCTCTTTGCGGGGATACTTCTCCAGATCCTCCCCCTCCAGAAACTGGGTCGGATTAACGAAGATGGAGACCACGACCCGATCGTTCTCCTCCCGCGCCCGGCGGATCAGGGAGAGGTGCCCCTCGTGGAGCGCCCCCATGGTCGGCACGAAGCCCACGCTCCCCTCCCAGCTTTTTCGAAGCTCCGCAAACGTCTCGTAACTCTTCGCAACGGTCATCATCCCGCCTTCTATGATATTTTGCTAAAATCATACACCATTTATGAGTGACAAACCAAAAACCGTCGCCAAGCGACGTTTCCAAAACTTTTCACTTTTCACTCTTCACTCTTAACTTTTGAAAAGGAACTTTTCAACCATGGATGCCTACGAATACGGCGAACTGCTCAAGAGCCTGAGCACCA
The DNA here is from genome assembly GCA_964525335.1 of uncultured Nitratifractor sp. Classification (GTDB taxonomy): domain Bacteria; phylum Campylobacterota; class Campylobacteria; order Campylobacterales; family Sulfurovaceae; genus Nitratifractor. The sequence goes on from CAZGGT010000004.1 coordinate 17,557, forward strand.
AGATGGAAAACATCACCAACATCGTCCAGCCCGACGCGATCCGCGCCCGCCTCGCCGAGATCGAGGAGATGCAGCAAAATCCCGAGTTCTGGAGCGACAACGAGCGGGCCGCCAAGGTGGCCCAGGAGAAGACCCGCCTGGAGCGGACCCTGGCCAAATACGACGAAGCCAAGGAGGCCCTCGACGACGCGACGGAGTATTTCGAGCTGGCCAAGAGCGAGGGGGACGAGGAGACCCTGGAGATGCTCTACGAGGATGCCGAAAACCTCAAGGAGCACATCCAGCAGCTGGAGATCGCCATCATGCTCAGCGGCGAACACGACAGCGCCAACGCCATCGTCACCATCCACCCCGGAGCCGGGGGGACCGAGAGCCAGGACTGGGCCAGCATGCTCTACCGGATGTACCTGCGCTGGGCCGAGCGCCACGGCTTCAAAGTCGAAGTCCTCGACTACCAGCCGGGCGAAGAGGCGGGGATCAAGGATGTGAGCTTCATCATCAAGGGGGAGAACGCCTACGGCTACCTCAAGGTCGAGAACGGCATCCACCGCCTGGTGCGCATCAGCCCCTTCGACTCCAACGCCAAGCGCCACACCTCCTTCACCTCGGTGATGGTCTCCCCGGAGATCGACGACGACATCGAGATCGAGATCGAGGACAAGGACATCCGCATCGACACCTACCGGGCCAGCGGCGCCGGGGGCCAGCACGTCAACAAGACCGAATCGGCGATCCGCATCACCCACATTCCCACGGGCATCGTGGTCCAGTGCCAAAACGACCGCTCCCAGCACAAAAACAAGGCGGCGGCCATGAAGATGCTCAAATCCCGCCTCTACGAGTACGAGATGGCCAAGAAACAGGCGGAGATCGACGGCGTGGAGAAGAGCGACATCGGCTGGGGCCACCAGATCCGCAGCTACGTGCTCCAGCCCTATCAGCAGGTCAAGGACAGCCGCAGCGGCCAGGCCTTCAGCAACGTCGACGCCATCCTCGACGGAGACATCGACAAGCTGCTGGAGGGGGTCCTCATCGCCCAGGCCAACCCGGAGGAGAAACCGGCGGCATAAGCCATCCGTCCAAAACCGGAGCTTCTCCGGATCCGGAGGCTTCAGCCCCGTAGAAAGGGACCTTCTCTTTCACGGGTCTCACCCCCTCAGCACACAACCCATCAAATTGGAAAAAACCGCCGCCACGCGGCGTTTCCCCAACTCTTCATTCTCTCACACTTCCTTCACTGAAACTCGACCAGGAGCTTATCCTTTTCGATATCGGCTTTCGTGACTTTGTGGGCGCTGAATCCTTCGGGGAGAATCTGCAGAGGAATGCTCCGGATCGCGGAAGCGACCAGGACGGGAATTCCTTTGCGGGCCCGTGCGGAGATATACTCTTCGAGCGAAGGGTTGGCAAATTCCAGACGCAACGGTTTGAGGGTTCCGAGGGTGAGCTTCCGGGAGGCCGGATCGTATCGCAAATCGGCCGAATAGGTGATGAGCGCCTGAATCCCTTCGGGAATCTCGTAGCTGGTAAAGATAAACTTCACCGGGACTTCCAGTCCCCGGTTTTCCGCTCCCTGCTGAAGAACCATTCCCACCACCTTCACGCTTCCGAACGCGGCTTTGCGGGTAACGGGAAGAGCCCCCTGGAGTTCGGTATCGATCTGCTCCAGGGAAAAACTCTGTTCTCTTCCCATCAGAGAAGGACCGGTACCGCATCCCGTCATCCAGAGTCCCAGCAGCAGGAACAGTATCAACCTTATCCGTCTCATCGTCGTTTTTTCCCTTTCCGAGTTTTGCATGATTGAGAAGGGATTATATCCCATTTTTCAACGGTTTGAGCCGTTGATCTTCCAAAAGAGAGCACCGGCTGCATTGACCGGCGATCTCTTCGTCGTGGGTCACCACGAACAGGGCCGCACCCGCTTTCTCCACATACTCCAGCATGACCCGCATCACCAGTTCCGAGGTCTCCCGGTCGAGATTGCCCGTGGGTTCGTCGGCGAAGATCATCCGGGGTTTTTTGCTCAAAACCCGGGCCAGGGAGACCCGCTGCTGCTGTCCCCCCGAAAGTTCGCTCACCTTCTGGCGGATCACTCCGTCGATCTCCAGTCGGCGAAAAAGCGCCTCGTCGAGAGGCTCCTCCGCCAGCAGCGCCGCGATCTCCACGTTTTCCAATCCCGTCATTCCTTTGAAAAGATAATGGTGCTGAAAGACGATCCCCGTCTCGTAGCGACGTAGGCGCTCCTTCTCCGCCTCGTTCAGAGCATAGAGATCCTGGCCGAAGAGCTCCACCCGCCCCTCCAGAGGTCGGATAAGCCCCGCCAGTGTATGAAGCAGCGTCGATTTGCCGCTGCCGCTGCGCCCCATCACCGCAATGCTCTCTCCCCCCTGCAATTCCAGGGAAACATCGGCATAGAGAGGATAATCGAAAGCATGGGCCAGATTTTCGGCACGAAGATAGAGTTGGGACATGAAAAGTGTTCCTCGGCTGGATTTCGGTCTAGGGAATTATAGCGAGTGAGACAGTGAGAAGTGAGAAGTGGGAAGTTTATGGATCTAACAATTTTTGTCAAGCCGGGTTGACCAATGACCAATGACCAATGCCGAAAGCTTAAAGCTTAAAGCGAAAAGCCGAGAGCGGAGAGCTGAGAGTGGATATCGTTCAACAAATTTTATCCGCCAAAAACTAACGACTAACGACTAACGACTAACGACTAACGACTAACGACTAACGACTATCGACTATCGACTATCGACTATCGACTATCGACTATCGACTATCGACCGTAATTTTTCCCGAAACCGGGAAAAATTACTTGCCCATCTGCTTGGCGACCTCGGCGGCGAAGTCCTCTTCGACCTTCTCGACGCCTTCGCCCAGCTCGAAGCGGACATAGTCGACCAGTTTGGCGCTGCCGCCCGCCTCTTTGGCCGCTTTGGCGATGTACTCGCCGACGCTGATCTTGTCGTCCATGACGAACTTCTGGTTCTCCAGGGTGTTGTCCTGGAGGAAGCGCTTGATCTTGCCGGGGAGGATCTTTTCGAGGATGTTCTCGGGCTTGCCCTCTTTGAGGAGCTGCTCCCGGGCGATCTCCTTCTCCTTCTCGATCACTTCGGCGGGAACCGCCGCTTCGTTGAGATAGGAGGGATTCATGGCCGCGGCGTGCATGGCGACGTTTTTGAGGGCCTCTTTGACGGCGGGGCAGGTCTCGGGCTTGTCGCACTCGGCGGCCACCAGGACTCCGACGCGGCCGCCGGCATGGACGTAGCCGTTGACAGCGACGTTGTCGGCGCCTTCGATGACGGCAACGCGGCGGACGACCAGGTTTTCACCGATGGTCGCGATCTGGAGAGCCAGATACTCCTTGAAGTTCTGCCCCTCGATCTCGCTTTCAAGGATCTCCTCGGCGCTGGCCAGCCCCTGGGCGAAGGCGTGCTCGACCACTTGGTTGGCGAAGGACTGGAACTTCTCGTTTTTGGCGACGAAGTCGGTCTGGGAGTTGATCTCCACCATGATCCCTTTGTGATCCTCGATCTTCATGGTGATGCTTCCCTCGGCGGCGACCTTGTCGGCCTTCTTGGCCGCGGCGCCCAGTCCCTTCTTGCGGAGCCACTCGACGGCGGCCTCCATGTCTCCGTCGGTGGCGGTGAGGGCCTGCTTGCAGTCCATCATTCCCGCATCGGTCATCTCCCGGAGTTTCTTGACATCTTTGGGTCCGAAATTCGCCATCGTTACGCCTCCTCTTTCTTCGCTTCTTCCGCCGCTTCGGCTTTCGCCTCTTCGACGATCTCTTTGACTTCCTCTTCGCTCACGTTGGCTGCGGCGGCGGCTTCCGCGTCGACGGGAGCCTCCGCCCCCTCTTCGCTCTCGACACCATGCTCTTCGTCGTAGATCGCCTTGCCTTCGAGGATCGCGTCGGCGATCTCACGGCAGAAAAGGTTGATGGAGCGGATGGCGTCGTCGTTGCCGGGAATGGGATAGTCGATCAGGTCGGGATCGCAGTTGGTATCCAGGGGAGCGATCACCTTCATCCCCAGGCGGCGCGCCTCTTTGACGGCGATGTGCTCCTTGACCGCGTCGATGACAAAGAGCATGTCGGGGAGCTTCTTCATGTGGCGGTATCCCTCGAGGTAGCTCATGAGCTTCTCTTTCTTGCGGCGGAGCATCAGGGCCTCTTTTTTGGTCAGGAGGTTGATCTGCCCGCTCTCTTCCATCTGCTCGATGATCTCCAGCTTGCGGATCGACTTTTTGATGGTGGGGTAGTTGGTCAGCATCCCGCCCAGCCAGCGGGTGGCGACGTAGGGCATGCCGCAGCGCTGCGCGTGCTCCTTGACGGCGCTGCGGGCCTGCTTTTTGGTTCCGACGAAGAGGATGGTCTGTCCTTCGGCAGCGGCGTCACGGACGACGTTGGTGGTGTATTTGAAGTAGCGCAGAGTCTTCTGCAAATCGATGATGTAGATGTTTTTCCGCTCGCCGAAGATGAATTTTTTCATTTTGGGGTTCCAGCGGCGGGTCTGGTGTCCGAAGTGTACTCCGCACTCCAGCAGGTCTTTCATGGTTACCATAGGGTTTGTCTCCTTGTTGATCACTATGACGGATCGGTCGGCCGATCACCTCAGGTTTGAACCTCTGCAGCCCTCAATGCCCAACGGGCACAACCTGTACAAGGAATAACTGCATGAGAATTTTCCGCTTCCACAGGGAAAGGACCGGGATTATATCGAAAAGAAGCTGATGAAAAGCGGGGAGAGCCCGGAACGTAGAGGTTGGGGCGTAATGCAGCAGGGGGCGGAGAGGGGAACAAGCGCTATCTCACTCATTCCGGGATTCCATTTCATGGAAACACGGTCTTACAGAGCCTGGACCAGAACCATATAAAAGATCGTTCCTCCGAAGATGGAGAGGAGATAGTTGCCACGCCAGGCATGGAGCGACACCGTGGCGGCGATGGCGGCCAACTCTTTCATCCCATAGGGAAAAACGTCGAACTTCACGTTGCCCAGGGTATAGACGATGAGGATCGTCAGAATGATAGGAGGGAAGTTGCGTTCTACGAAAAGAATCGCTTTGGGGGGCTTGCGCCGGGCAAAAAAGAGAAACGGCGCCGCCCGGGTCAGCCAGTTGCCCAGGGCCAGGACCGCCAAAGCGGCGACGAGATATCCCTCAGACATCGTCCAGCCTTTCGGCGAAGAGGAACATTCCCGCCAGTGCCAACAGGATCGCCACGAGCAGCATCCGATCCATGGGAACCGTCAGCAGGGCGAGAACCGCCGCTCCCGCACCGATGAGAAAGGGGGTCAGTCGTTTCCTGGCCTTGTACTGTTCCATAACCAGTACGACGAAAAGAGCCGTCAAGGCGAAGTCGATTCCCCGGGTATCGAAACGGACCATACTTCCGAAAAGCGCGCCCGCCAGGGTCCCCCCCACCCAGTAGCTCTGATCCAGCAGAGCCAGGTAAAAAAGATACCAGCGGCGTTTGAGCCGGGGATCGGGCTCGACGCTGGTCATCAAGGCGTAGGTCTCGTCGGTGAGGGCGAAGATCAGATAGGGACGGAGAGGACCGGTTTTGCGGAATTTTCTCAGGAGAGAGAGACCGTAGAACGCCTGCCGAATATTGACGAAGATCGCCGCGACAAAGAGCTCGAACATTCCCGCCTTGGCCTGGAGCATCCCCACGGCGAGGAACTGGAGCGCCCCGGCGTAGATCAGCAGGGACATCAGCACCGGCCAGTACCAGGCGAAGCCCTGGCTCACCGCTAGCAGGCCGAAGGAAAACCCCAGCACGCTGTAGCCCATCATCACCGGTATCGAAGCCCGAAAGGCCGCCGCCAACTCCCGCCGGGTCCCTTTGCGTTTCACACCCTCCCTTTTCCTTGATGGAATGGTGAAAATTGTACTACGTTCAAAATAATTGTCAACCCCGGACTACCCGGGAAACGGCCCCTTTCGCCCCCCATTAAAGGTCCCGAGCAAAACTCCGACACCTCTTTTTCACTTCCCACTTCCCACTTCCCACTTCTTACTTCTTACTTCTTACTTTACTTCCAATACGTGTCCATCCGGTTGAACCAGCCCTTTTTGAATCGCCAGAGCCGTCGTTCGGGCGGAGCGATCTTGGTCAACCGCTCCAGTACCCGTTTCCCTGCCATGGCGAAGGCGTGATATGGGTCGGGATCTTTCGGGTCCATCCGGGTCAGAACCTGGTAGAGCCCCCAACCCTTGCCCTGGTAGCGCTCCCCCTTGTTGATGCCGTCGCCTTTGAAGTTGATATAGTCGATGAGGATGTAGGCTCCCCGGGGGTCGATGGAGCCATC
>CAZGGT010000005.1:0-3167 GCA_964525335.1 uncultured Nitratifractor sp.
GACCCCTTCGGGATCTTCGGCGCGCCGGTGAAGTGGACGGCGCTGCGTTCCAACGCCCTGAGCATCCGGGTCAAACCTCTGCCTCCCGGGGTGGATCTGGTGGGGCATTACAGTCTGAGGGCCCGGGTAGACAAAACGAGCGTCAAAGTCAACCAGCCTGTCAACTATACCCTGGAGATTGTCGGGGAGGGAAGCCTGGAGGATCTGCCCGATCCCCGCTTCGACATCCCGGGCGTGACGGTCTACAGCGACGATGCCCGGGTGAAGACTTCCTACAAAGATGGAAAGGTCTACAGCCGCTATCTCAAGAAATATGTCTTTATCTCCGATAGGAATTTCGAGATCCCTTCCCTCAAACTCACGGAGTACGACTACCAGACCGGCAAGAAGAGCACCCTGAAAACCCCTTCCTTCTCCATCGAGGTGCGCGGAGGAAATGCCGCCGCACCACGGACACCGCCCAAAGGGATGAATGCCCAGCCCCCCGCCGGGAGGACCCCCGCCGCCACTCCCCGGACACCGGCCGCGGTCCCGGCCGCTCAAGCGACCGCCCGGGAGAATCTCCTGGAGGACCCCGCCTACTACGCCCGCAAAGCCTACGAAGCGAAGGCGGCGAAGCTCCCCTGGTATCTCGCCGGAGCCTTCGCGGGAGGGATGTTGTTGATGTTCCTTCTGATGCGTTTCCGGCCCCGCCGGGGAAGCAAAGGAACGTTCGTGGGACGTAAGGGACGCCACTACTCCCTGGAAGAGGCACTGAAGATCCTCTATCCCCATATCAACGACGATTCCGACGTGGAGCGGGTGGTCCGCTACCTCTACCGGGTCAAAAACGGGGAGAAGAAGGTGGAGATCGACCGGGACGAATTGGACCGTCTGGCGGCGAAGTACGACCCGGCCGAAGGAGGCGGGAAAAAGTCGAGGTGATTGACAACTCTGTCAATCCTTTTTCAACCCCTAAACCAACTCAACGCTCAACGCTGCGCACTCAAAACTCCTACCGACACTCCCACTCCGCTTCCAGCAGGAGATCCTCTCCCTCGTAAACCCGTGCGAGGAAGCGGTCTTCGTGAGCGTAGGTCGAGACCCCTTTGGGGGTTCCCGTCATGACGATGTCCCCATCCTCCAGGGTCATAAAGCTCCGGATCTCTTGTAGCATTTCTGCGGGTTTGTAGATCATCAGATCGTAATCGGCGTGCTGGGCGAGGGCGCCGTTGCGGAAGAGCTCGAAACGGATCTTGGTGATGTCGCCGTCGAAGGGGACGAAGTCGCTCAGGACCGCCGCGCCGTCGAAGGCCTTGGCCCGCTCCCAGGGGAGCCCCTTGGCCTTGAGGCGGTTCTGGATATGGGCGTGGGTCAGGTCGAGGCCGAAGCCCAGGCCGGCGATCCGCCCGCCCTCGATCAGGAGGCAGATCTCCCCCTCGAAGCGGGTTTCGGGCTCGTACCAGCGCAGGGTATCGGTGACGGCGGAGTTGGGTTTGTTGAAGATGACCATGTTCTCGGGCATTTCGTTGCCCAGCTCCTCGATATGCTCGACGTAGTTGCGGCCGATGCAGACCACCTTGGAGGGGGCTATGGTGCGGTCTCCGAAGCGGATCGTGTTCATGAAAACTCCTTGGGACTTTTCCCGTATTGTAGCGGCCGGGGGCGGGGAGTTCTTGGAACTTATTGCGGCGAAGAGCGGCGGAGCGCCCGGCGGTAGGCGGCGGGGGAGACTCCGAAGATCCCCCGGAAATAGGGGTAGAGATGGCTCTGGTCGTAAAACCCGCATTCCAGAGAGGCCCGGGCCAGTTCCCAGCCCTCGTCCAGGAGCCGTTTGACCCGGTGGACCCGCAGGTTGATGAGGTATTGCCGGGGGGAGAGTCCGTAGGCCTCCTTGAACCGGCGGCTCAGGGCGCTGCGCCCAAACCCGAAACGCTCCGCCAGCTCCGTCAGGTCGAAGGGGGCGTCGACGTGGGCTTCGAGATGGCGGCGGACCGCTTCGAGGGCGGAGCGTTCGCCGGAGAGGGAGAGGGGGTGTTCGGGTATCCGTTCGAAAAGATGCGGGAGAAACGCTTCGACGGATCGGAGGGGGTTCGCTGCGGAGGATTCCAGCAGCGTTTCACAGAGATCGAGAAAGCGGCGGTGAAGCGCCGCATTGTCGAGAAAGAGAGGCGAGGTCTGCGGAAAGGGTTCGAGAGAACCGGGACGAAGATGGAGCATCCAGTACCCTTCGAAAGCTCCGGCGCTTCGTTCGAGCCGGTGGGGATGGCGGAGGGGGAAGAGCAGCACTCCCCCTTCCCGCAGGGGGAGAGAACTCTCCCCACCGAAGCGGTACCGGGCCTCTCCGGAACCGCGGACCGCTCCCAGGGTCACGAACTCGTGGCTGTGGAGCCGGGTCCGTTCCCCGAGGCGGGCCTGAAACTTCACTTCGCCGAAGGGGAGGGTGCGGGCGCGGATCTTCACGGCGTCGAATCCTTCCGGTGGATTTTGTGATAGCATTGTAGCTTAGAATCGGCGGAGGAGGGAAGGAGAGCGATGACGGAGTGGATCGATCAGTTTCTTCAGCAGTCGATCACCTTCGCCGCGATCATGGATCCGGTGGGGGTCAGCGCCATGATGCTGGGGATGCTTCCCCATCAGACCACCCATACCGAGGCGGCTTTCATCGCGAGGAAAAGCACGATGACCATCCTGGCGGCGTTCGCCGTCGTCTTCGTGACGGGGGACGCGATTTTGCGCTTTTTCGGGATCGACCAGCACTCCCTCAAGGTGATCGGGGGAATCGTCCTGCTGATGATGGCCATCGAGATGCTGGGCAACGGTGAAGAGGGGCGGATGCTCCCCGCGGAAGGAAAAGGGGAGATCGCCGTCATCCCCCTGGGAATCCCCGTCATTTTCGGGGCGGGGCTTTTCACCACCGTCATCATCTTCCGGCAGCAGGCGTCGGATCCCGTGCAGATGGCCATCACCGTCGCGGCTTTTCTCCTCAACGCGCTGGTGATCTACCTGGCTTTGCGCTATGCGATCCTGATCCGCCGCTGGCTGGGAATCACCGCCGAAAAGGTGGTGACCAAGCTCATGGGGATCATCACCGGCGCCATCGCCGTGCAGTTCATCGTCGGCGGGGTGGTGGTGCTGGGGAAGCATTTTTGGGAGGGATTATAGTCTCAAGTCTCAAGTCTCAAGTC
>CAZGGT010000006.1:0-6655 GCA_964525335.1 uncultured Nitratifractor sp.
AAAAAACTGCTCAGATGCGGACTGTAGTAGGGATCCCTCGCCAACAAATCTCCCCAGCGGTGAAGCATGTAGTCTACCTCTCTCTCGAACCGTGCCTGTTTTTCGGGCGTATTGTCGACACCCCTGCTTCGGGATTCATGGTGAAAGAGCTCTGCATAGGGGGTCCAGAGATTGCGATAACCCTTCTCCAGAAGTTTGAGACAGAAATCCACGTCGTTGAAGGCGACTGTGAGATGCCGCTCTTCCAGCCCTCCCACCTCTTCATAGCGGTCCTTTCGGACGACCAGGCAGGCGCCGGTCACCGCCGAGTAGTTCTGGACCAGCTTCAGCCGTCCGAAATATCCGTCGGATTCCCGGGCGAAATATTTGTGACCGTGACCGGCCACCTCTCCCAACCCCAGGATCACGCCCGCATGTTGGATCGTCAGGTTGTCGTAATAGAGCTTCGCTCCTACGGCACCGATCTCCTCCCGCATCGCGTGGCGAACCATTTCCGTCAGCCATCCCTCGGAGATGATCTCCACATCGTTGTTCAAAAGAGCGAGCACCTCCCCTTTCGCTTTCCGTGCCGCATAGTTGTTGATCGCCGAATAATTGAACGGACGATCGTATTTCAGAACCCGGATATGACGATACTCTGTTTCCAGCCGCTCCAAATACTCCAGGGTTTTCGGATCCTCGCTCTGGTTGTCAACGACCACGATCTCATAGCTGGAATAACGGGTCTTCTCCAGAATGCTTCCGATACATTGGTGGAGCAACCCATACTGATCCCGGGTCGGGATGATGATCGTCACCATCGGCTCCGGTTCGGGGAGGGGAAAGATCACCCGGGTGCTCCCCGGGAGTAACCCCCGCTCGATCCGTATACCCTCCGCCTCGGAAAAATGGTCCCGAAGAGCGGCGATCGCTTCCTCGTCCCCCTCGTCGCAATACGTTGCACATGCATCTTCATGCAGGTCGCGGTGATGGAAAAGGACTTGCGGAATATGATGAATCCGAGAGCCGTCCATCCGCTTCAGCGCGTTCAAAAGCAGGCGGCGCCCCCGGGGATATCTTTCGTCTTTCCATGCTTCCACGAAACGGGAACGTTCGAGACACCAGGCATTCCCCAGATAGTTGCAGGAGTAGAAGAGATCGGGATTCCACTCAGTTTTGAAATGGGGCGTATGCCGCATTCCCCGTGCATCGAGAAAATCTTCGTCGGCATAGAGAAGCTCCGGACGGGGATCCCGCTCCAACGCCGAAGCGAACGCCGCCAGCGCATGGGGAGCCAAACGATCGTCCGGCGGAAGACGCAAGACGTACGCCCCCGTCATCTCCCGAAGAAACTGTGAAGGAAGTTCTTCCCTGGATCCCTGGAGAAGTCGGATCCGCCGATCCTCCCTCGCAAGCCTTTTCAAGATACGTAAAATCGTCTCCTCACAATCGGATTCCACCCCCACCAGCAGTTCCCAATTTCCATAGGTCTGCCGCCGGACCGACTGCAAGGCTCCCCGAAGGTATTTCATATCGCTTGCCCGCTCCGGACAGTAGAGGATCGTAAATCGTATATCCGACAGGGGAATAGGACGCCGAAGCAGATTCCGTTCGTGACGGTTTCTCCATTGTCGGTAACGGCGACGTCCCTCCCCCCGTCTGATCTCCCCCGGATAGAGCGCGTAATACTCCCGTTCCAGTTTCCTGCGCATGTCCCGATATCCGAAACGACGATAGCGGGCGTAGGACTTCCGGACGATTCTCAACATACCGGTACGACGATCGTGCCACATGATCATGAGAAGTTTTTTCAGCATTTCGCCACTTTCACTCTATCGGAAAAAATTCTCGGATCGATCCGTACCGGCATGGGGAAACCTCAATGCTCTTTGATAATGTTGTGAATCAGAGCGATGATGCCATAGACGAGGGAGAGGATCAGAAAGAGCATGAAGATCGATTTGGCCTTCTGGGGGTAGGCATATTCGTCGGGCAGATTGGGCTGGGTCAGCTTCATCAGCACTTTGGGATTCTGACTGATCTCCGCTTTGCTCTGTTCGTATTGGAGCAGCGCCGCTTTGTAGAGTTCGCGGTTGAGATCCACGAAACTTTTGAGCCGCTCATATTCGAAAAGAATGGTGTTGAAAGCTCCGCCTTCTCCGCTGGCGAGCTTCCTGCGGATCTTTTTGAGGGTCTTTTTGATCTCCTTGATCTCCCGCTTCAGACGAATCACCTCCAGATTCCGATCACTCATATATTTTTTCATCGTTTCGAGCTTCGAGCGTTTCTCTACGAGACTCGCCTGGAGATTGGAGATGATGCCGGTCTGATTCTGGGCGCTGAGAGAGGGATCGAGGAGGTTATAGGTGTTTTGGAATTTTTCGAGCTTCTGAATCGAACGGTCCAGCTCCTTTTTGGATTTGGCTACCTGTTTGACCAGGTAGGAGAGACGTTTTTGGGCTACCAGCCGATTGTACTCGTTGATCTTCTCCTCCGAATCGGCGATCAGCCGCTCGGTGATGGCTTTGGAGAGATTGGCATCGGTATGCAGAAAACCGATCGTCAAGAGTCCCGAAACTTCATCGAGCTCCAGTTGGAGTCTGCTGAGGTATTTTTTGAAAAAGTCTTCCCGGGTATTGAAGGAATAGAGCCGATCGGCGAAATCCAGTGCATCGCTGTGGTAATGCTCATAGAGATGAAACTGCCTGTCCAGACGTTTCAGCTCGTCCCGGGAGGAGAGATAGGTCTCCAGGACTCTCGCGTCCTGGACCGTCGAGGAGGAAGCGGAGGCGAAAATCCCCAGACCACCGAGATCCGGCATCTGGTCGTTGAGGTTTTTGACCATGGTTACGGAGGAGGATTGATAGAGCCTCGTTTCCAGTAAAAGGATATAGGCACTGCCTAGGACAAACATCAGGATAAATGAGTTGCGTATCGTCCGATTCATTCGCTGATCTCTTTTCTGTAATATTTAATCGCTTCTTTGATTCGATCGAAATAGTGGAGTCGATTTTTATGAATCACAATCCCCGCATCACAATATCGACGCAAACTTTTTAGATTCGGAAGCGCGATGAGTGTCGAAACCTCTTTCATCCTCTGTTGAAGCATTTCATGTATCTCCGACTCTTTTTTGGGATTCGGCAGACCATCAAGTAACAGAACATCGCTTTTCAATACCGCCATAACGGCAAACTTCAATCGGGGTTTATGGGTAACGGGGACGTCTTTCCAGAGCATATTCCGGTAGGGAATCAATTCGGACAGCTCGAGGATTTTTTCGATATGGTCCTCCATTTCCATATCCTCTTCCGTGTAAAGGCGGCAAAGAAATCTCAAATTTTGCCTGACCGTCATCAAAGGGTGTTGCGACATCCCGATCCCACCGGACCAGAGTGGCATCCCTTCTATATGGACATGTCCCCGGTCCGGAAGTTCCACACCGGCGATCAGTCTAAGCAAAGTACTTTTGCCACTTCCCCTTTCCCCTACGATACCGACGATCGGGCCCGAAGGAATCAGAAGATTCACTTCCGAAAAGACCTCTCTGCAACGTTCTCCCTTCCCAAAAGATTTGCTCAAAGCATCCAACCAGATCATTGGGCCACAAACTTCCATTCCGAACGACGATAAAGCCAAAGTCCGAGAAAAAGCGGCACAATGGTCCATTCAATCATATAACCGTAATCAACATATCTGGTATCCAGCGAGGAAAGATAGGATCCGTGAATCAATTCCATAAAATGAACGACAGGATTATAGAGAATCCATTCTCTTGCAAGAGGCGGCAAAATATTCACAGGAAAAAAAACTGCCGAAAGAATCAGAAGCGGAAGTGTAAGAAAAGAAACGAAACGCCCCACTACCGGATAAAAAAGATTGAAAACTCCCAAGAGCAATCCCCAACTCATCGCCAGAAGAATCAACCAAAGAATTCCCACGATCACCCAATCAAAATCTTTGGGAATTACATCGACACCGACAAGCATCGCCAAAGATAGAAGGATAAGAGTGACAATACCATAAATAGAACTTTCCAGAAGTGCATTGGCCAAAAAAGCATCGATCGGTTTGACCTGGGGATAAAAATAGAGAGAACGATTCTGTTTGAAGACATTGATGGACGTCTGAAGAATGGTCCGAAAAAGGAAAAAGGGAATCATCCCACTTCCCATGAACACGACGACATCGTAACTTGAAGAGCTTCTTCCACTAATCACCGCATGCATGACGGTAAAGAGAAGGATCATTACCAAAGGCTGTAAAACCACCCATATGAATCCCGTCACTTCTCCTCCGAGACGAGTCTGTAACTGTCGCAAAAAGAGGGCGTAAACGATCCGACCGAAGCGCCTGATGGCGCTTTTCTCCTCCTCCAACTCGATCTCCATCCATTGGGCGGCATAGTCGAGTGGGGAAAAACCGTTCACCCGGTGGAGAAGTTTGAGCAGGTATTCCGACATACTGTCCCCTCTTTCTGGCGATCAGATCCGCAGGATCGCCGCGGTGGCCACGGCGATCTGGTAGATGATCTGGGTGATGTCTTTGGCCAGCATCAGGTTCTTCGTGCCGACACTGCTGAGCACCAGGATCGAATCGCCGGGCTGGACCTGACCTCCCCGTTTGCTTCCGGGCTTGTAGCGGAGGACTTTGCCACTGGCCTTGACCAGCAGGACGTACTCTTCGTTGGCCCGCTCGGCGAAGCCTCCGCAGGCCTTGATGTAATCATCCACGGTATATCCGGGCCGGTAGTTGATGGCGCTGGGGATGCTGACACGTCCCTGGACCACGACCACGTTGCTCCGTTTGGGTACGTAGATGGTATCTCCCTCTTCGAGGGTGATCTTTTTGAGGTTGTCCCGGGGACCGATGATCACCTGACCTTTGGGCTTGACCTGACGGGCTTTTTCGATGAATTTGGTCACCAGCTCCGCCTCCTGGGAACGGATCTGGGCCTCCTCCGGTGTCGAGGGCGAAACGGTGAAGACCTTGGCCTGGAGGTCGTTGAGCATCGTGTCGATCATCCGTTTCTGGGCTTCGGCGACACTCTCGCGATAGAGGCGGATGTTGCGAATGTCCGAACGGGGGGTGTAGCGGATCTTCCGCAGCACGTCGTAGAGCGAGGTACCGTTGGGGACGGTGATCTCCCGGACGCTGCGGTGCTCTCCCTCGATCTTGATCCGGATGTTTTTGGCGTAATGGCTGGCGATGAAATCCACCTTCATGCCATTGCGGACCCGGACCCGGTCGGCAGCGGAGAGGGGATACTCCCGGGAGATCTGCTGGGTCCCGTTCCACGTCGTGACGATGAAGGTGTTGGCCGTCACTTTGGGAAGAATGTAACGCATGACGTCCCGCACCGTGGTCCGTCGCCCTACCAGCTCGAAATAGTAGGGGCGATTGACCTCTCCGTCCACCTCGATGTAGAACTTCAACGGTCGGACGAGAATGACGTCTCCGTTACGAAACTGGAAGAGATCCACCCGACCGCTGACGAGAAAACGGTAGAGATCGATCCGCTTGACCACCCGGTTGTCCCGGAGAATCTCGATGTGGCGAAAGCTCCCCTGTCCGGGGAGGATCCCTCCCGCCTTGTCGATGAACTGGAGAACCGAATCGGTGGAAAGCCCGCTGTAGAGGCCGACCTTTTTGACCGCCCCCGAAACGAAGACGGAGATCGGCTGGTACTGTTTGACGTCGGCGTAGACATAGACATCTTTTTTGAAGACGTTCCGGATCGCCTTTTCGATTCGTTCCTTGATCTTTTTGTTGGGAACGCCCAGGAGCGAAACCACCCCGATCTTCGGGATAAAAATATTGCCCTGCTTGTCGACGGTCAAATCTCCGACAAACTCGTAGGCCCCCCAGATCTTGACATTGATGACATCCCCGACGTTGATCAGGTAGTCGGGATTGTAGCGATACTGCTGGACATTTTTGAAATTGCCCTCGAAGAGCTGCTGACCGAAAAAGATTTTGCCCGGTTCGGCCTGTGCCGTCTCTACCGCCGTATCCGGCTGGGCCGGAAGCTCGATCTCCACGGCATGACCCGTCACCGCCATCCAAAACACAAGCAGAAGGGCTACTATCGACGTTTTGTTCATTTCACCTCTCTTTTCGGATCGGCACGGTACCGGGCCCTCAGCCCCGCTGACACTCGTACCGGTACGCCAGCTCGTCCAGGCTGTAGGGACTGACCTTCTCCTGCCCCTGCGCCCGGACGCAGGGATCGCTGGCATTGTTTTCGGGAACCGGAGGCTGGGTGACGGCACATCCGCTTCCTCCTATCCCGATCAGCAAAAGTACGATCACACTCGCCATTCTGCCCATCTTCTTCCCCTACTCCGCTTTTAAAATGATACATATTATACCAAAGACGTACTGAGCGACGGAGACCGGCCGCCATCGCTCGCCAAAACATCGTAGCGCCCGGAATCGTCCACTAGCCGTAGACCTTCAGTTCCCGGTAGAGACTATCGCGTTCCACGGGGATGAAACCGCTGTTGCGGATCAGGGCGACGAAATCCTCCAGGGACATCCCCGAGGCGCTGGCGGCCCCGGCGGCGGACTGGATCGACTCTTTCTGGATCGTGCCGTCCAGGTCGTCGGCGCCGAACTCCTGGGCCAGGAGGGCCAGGCCGACGGTGGAGGTGACCCAGTAGGCCTTGAGGTGGGG
>CAZGGT010000007.1:0-2261 GCA_964525335.1 uncultured Nitratifractor sp.
TAGAAACTCTTCTCCCCGTTTCGCATAGGAGGGAAACTGGTCGAGGCTGGCGGCGGCGGGGGAGAGGAGGGCGACCTCTCCGGGCTTGAGACGTTCGGCTATGGCCTGCTGGGCCTCCCGAAGATGGGTGAAGGTATGGACAGGTACCCCGTGCTTTCGAGCGAGCTCCGTGAGGCGCCGGGCATTGCTTCCGATGGCGTAGAGTTCCGCATCGAGCCGGGAAAGCCGTTGGAGCAGGGGCGTCATATCGACCCCTTTGTCGTCGCCGCCGGCGATGAGGTGGATTTTGCGGTCCCGATAGGCTTCCAGGGCCTGGAGGGCGGCGTCGAGGTTGGTGGCCTTGGAGTCGTTGACCCAGAGGCGGCCGAGAGCGTCGGTGGCCTCCTCCTGGCGGTGGCGGTCCAGGGCGAAGGCGTTGAGTCGTTCGTAGTCGGCTTCGTCGAAGAGGGTGCGGGTGACCGCCAGGGCCAGGAGCGCGTCCTGGAGAAAACCGGCTCGGTAGCGGAGGCGGGAGGCGTCCAGATCGAAGAAGGACTCCAGGAAGGCGTTGCCGTCGTATTCCACCACCCATGCGGAGGTCTCGGGAATCTCCAGCCCTTTGGGAATCAGGGCCAGTTCTCCCTCCCGCATTCTCCGCAGGGGGTCGAGCTTGTCGGCGGCGTAGGCGTCGGCGCTGCCGTGCCAGTCGATGTGGTCGGGGGTGATGGGGAGGAGCAGATAGATGTCGGGCGCGGCGTGGCGGGTATGATGGAGGGTGTAGGAGCTGGTCTCCAGGACCCAGAGAGGGGCGGCGGGATCCAGTTCCGCCAGGGGGGTGCCGATGTTGCCTCCGCTGAGGGCTCCCCGGGGTTCCAGGAGCCAGGTGAGCATCTGGGTGGTGGTGGTTTTGCCGTTGGTGCCGCTGATCCAGATCGTCCGTGGACGCTTTGCGTCCGGGAGGGAAGAGGGAAGAGGGAAGAGTGAAGAGTTTTTGGATGAGTCTTTTCGGAGCGCTTCGATCTTCTCCGGGGCCAGGAAAAGGTCGTATTCGCTGACGGGGTGGCGGGCGGCGGCCAGGAGGGGATTGTCAGGGCGGATGCTGGGGGTGAGGATCTCCAGGTCGCTCGCCTCGGGATCGAAATCGGCGGAGGGATGGATCCGGTTGCCCGCGTCGTCGGTCCACGCCTTTTCGCAGCGGTCGTCGTAAAAGTCGAAACCGTCCCCCAGACGCCGGGCGATGGCCCGGGTGGTTTTGCCGTAGCCGAAAAAGGAAAGGTTCATGGGTGGACCTTTCTTTCAGTGGGTAGTGGGTAGTGCGCAGAATAAGTGAAAAGTGAAGAGTGAAGAGTGAAAAGATTCGGGGGGATGTTGGATGTTGGATGTTGGATGTTGGATTGCGGTAAGCGTTGCGCCGCAACGCTTTTTTCAAATTGTCGCCCAAAACGACCCCATCCCTTCGTAACGCGTAACACATAACACGCAATACTCACCAACCCCAATGACCAATGACTAATGATCAATGACTTTATACTTGCGACTTGCGACTTGAGACTTGAGACCCCCCAACTCGTACCACGTAGCACGTAACACGTAATACTCACCAATGCCCAATGCCCAATGCCCAATGCCCAATGACTTGCGACGTGCGACTTGCGACTCGCGACTTTTTTCATCGGATCTTCAACGTAATGAGCGCCAGGAGGTTGGCCAGGAAGGCGATCATCCAGAAGCGGACGATGATTTTGTTTTCCGCCCAGTTTTTCATCTCGAAGTGATGATGGATCGGTGCCATGAGGAAGACCCGTTTCTGGCGGATTTTCCAGCTGCCCACCTGGAGGATCACCGAGACGGTTTCGATGACGAAGATGATGCCGATGAGGATCAGGAGCACTTCGCTCTTGCCCAGGATCGCCATGTAGGCGAGGAAGGCGCCGATGGAGAGGGAACCGGTGTCCCCCATGAAGATCTCGGCGGGGTAGCAGTTGTACCAGAGGAAGCCCAGGAGCCCGCCGGCCAGGGCCGCCGCGACGATGGTAATCTCTCCGACGCCGGGGATGAACGGAAGGAGCAGATATTTGGAGAAGATGGCGTGACCGGTGACATAGGTGATGATCCCCAGAGTTCCCAGCGCGATGACTGTGGGGACGGTCGCCAGGCCGTCGAGGCCGTCGGTGAGGTTGACGGCGTTGGAAGCGGCGAGCATGACGAGCATCCAGAACGGAATCGCGAAGATCCCCATATCGAAGAGGGGGGTTTTGATGAAGGGGAGGTAGAAGGTCGTG
>CAZGGT010000008.1:0-15709 GCA_964525335.1 uncultured Nitratifractor sp.
GAAGAGAAATCATCGGAACTGTCCGTTGGAAAAGAGTGCAGGGTAGAAAAACGGTGATTGAAAAAAAAGAGGGACAAGAGTTTCGTATGGTGCGGCAGAGAGGATTTGAACCTCCACGGGCTTGCGCCCACCAGCCCCTCAAGCTGGCGTGTCTACCGTTCCACCACTGCCGCGTGGAGAACGTCTTTCAACGTGGGCGGCATTATAGCCGCTCCACGCTTAAAGTTCGCTGATCTTAGCCGAGGAAGGGGTTGGCGTAGAGAGCGATCAGCGCGATAACCAGGGTATAGATGACCTGGGCTTCGATCATCGCCAGGGCGATGAACATGGTGGTCATCAGCTTTCCGCCGAGACCGGGATTGCGGGCCGTACCGGCGATGGTGGCGGCAGCGGTGTGCCCCATACCGATGGCGCCACCCAGAGCGGCCAGTCCCAGACCGACGCCGGCGGCGACGACGGAATAGGCCTGGATCATGGACTCGCCCTCACCGGCGAGCGCGAAGGCACCGAGTGCCAGGAAGAGTGCAAAAAACTTTTTCATAAAGCTTCCTTCAGTTCGAAATTTGCGGTTTTGGGTCCCGTCGACCGTCATTTCGGAATCCGTTCGGCTTGCGTAAACGTATCTTCCGATACGCCAACAGTGACATAAATGCCGACTGTTTCCCTACTTATCATTCCGATAACTGACGGGGATATTATACTGAAAAAAAGTTTGATTTCCCTACGAGACGACGAAGCTGCGAGGGATTACGCTAAAATCATCTTCATGATTTTCTTCCGAATACGCCATCTGCTTGTTGCAGCGATGTTTCTTCTCCCTGTCTGGGGAAGGGAGGTGATCCCTCTCTCCAAAACCCGGTTCGAGATCCGCGACGATCGGGGCGCTTCCCGAATCGTCGATCTCAGCGGAAAAGAGTTTGTCGTGGTCTCCGTCCGGGAGCCGGGAAGCGACGGCCGTTTCTACGCCGTAGACCGGGACGGCGTGGTCTGGTGGACAGGGGTCATCACCTCGGGAGCCGACGACTACAAGACTCCCTCGGGAATCTACCCCGTCCTCTACAAAAAACGCCACCATATGTCCACCCGATATCCCGATCCCAGCGGCGAGAACAATATGGATTACAGTATCTTTTTCACCCGCCAGGGTCATGCGCTCCACAAAGGAAGCGTCAACTGGATGAGTCACGGCTGCATCCACATCGATCCCCGGGACATTCCCACCCTCTACCGCTGGGCCAAACCGGGGCGGACCCGCGTCGTCATCACCCGCCACAGCTACATGCCCTACGCCCGGCCGGATCTGTTGAAGTTCCGGCTCAAATAACCGTCGCCCCCCGGACTCCGGAATTTCTTTTCTACCCCTGATACTCGGGAAGGGCCAATTCGACCTTCCGTCCCTTCTGATCCAGGACCTTCACCTCGAGAGGTTCTCCCACCTGAAAATCCGCCACCCGTTTGCCGGCCATTTTGGAGATGTGCAGCAGCGCATCGTGCCCGCCGGGAAGTTCCACGAAAATTCCGAAATCCACGGGACGCTTCACGATCCCTTCGTAAACCGCTCCCACCTCGTAACGGGGAACCGTCGGTTCTTCCCTGCGAGCGATCTTCTCGATATGTTCCCGGGCCCCCAGGACCTTCTCCCGTTCGGCTCCGGTCACTTTGACTCCCCCTTTTTCCCGATCCAGATCGATCTTGACTTCGAACTTCTCGATGATCTCCCGGATCGTCGAACCGGCCTTGCCGATGACGTGAACGATTTTGGAGGGATCGATATGAAAATGTTCGGAAACGGGAAGCGCCCCGCTGGGAACGATCCCCTCCCGGGCCTTCTCCATCTTTTCCAGGATCTCCAGGCGTGCCCTGCGGGCCTGGAGCAACGCCTCCTCGAGGATCCCCAGATCCAGGCCCCCCAGCTTGATATCCATCTGCATCGCGGTGATCCCTTTGCGGGTTCCCGCCACTTTGAAATCCATATCTCCGTCGTGATCCTCCAGACCCATGATATCGGTGAGAATGGCGTAGCGATCCCCCTCCTTGACCAGTCCCATGGCGACACCCGCCACCAGGGAGAGGATCTCCACTTCCGCCGAGACCAGGGCCAGCGCGCCCGCGCAGACCGTCGCCATGGAAGAGGATCCGTTGCTCTCCAGGATCTCCGAGACGAGACGGATGGTCCGACCGGACTCCCGATCCAGGACCGGTTCCAGCGCCCGCTTGGCCAGATTGCCGTGCCCCAGCTCCCGGCGGCTGGGCGCTCCGATGGGACGGGCCTCTCCCACGCAGAACGGAGGAAAGTTGTAGTGGACCATGAAGCGTTCGTTTCGGGGCCCCCGATCCGTGAGCAGCTCGAAGATCTGTCCCTCCTTCGCCTCTCCGAGAGTCACCGTGGCCAGCGCCTGGGTCTCTCCCCGGGTGAAGAGACAGGAGCCGTGCACCGACGGGAGAAGGTTGGTCTCGATGGAGATGGGACGCACCTCATCGAGCTTCCGACCGTCGGCCCGGACCCCCTCTTCCAGGATCTGACGACGGACCAACTCCCGCTTGACCACATCGATGGCCCGGAAGAGCCGCAGAGGCTCCACCGTCCGTCCCTCCTCCCGCAGATGGGCCTCCAGCTCCTCGACAACACGGTCCAGAAGATCGCCCCGTTCGCTTTTGGAAAGCCCATCCAGCGCTTCGGCGATCCGGTCGGAAAAGCGTTCCCGAATCAGGGCGGCCAGTTCCGCCGTTTCCGTCTCGTCCGTTTCCCCCGGGATGGTGACGGGGGGCTTGAGAGGCACAAACGCCTCCTCGTAGCGCCGACATGCCTCGGCCACCGCCTTCATCCCCTCGTTCAAAAGCGCGATCAGCTCCCCTTCTTCCAGCTCATTGCTCTCCTGGTGGGGAAGCGGGACCGGCGCGGGTCCCATCAACACCTCGAGTTCGGGAAGCTCCTCCATCCGCTCCGTCGCCCGGACCGCCATCTCGATCATCAACAGCTCGTCACCGCTGCCCACCAGCAAAAGATCGAGGGCGCTCTCTTCCATCTCCTCCAGCGAAGGATTGAGTGTCGGCGTTCCCTCCCGCCGTCCCAAACGGACCGCCGCCACACTCCGTTCCACGGGAAGATCCGAGCTCAAGAGCGCCGCGTTGGCGGCGTGCAGAGCGGCCACCTGCAGATCCACCGCGGGATCGGCACTGAGAACCATGACCGTGATCACCGTCGGATAGGCGAATCCCCGGGGGAAAAGCGGACGCAGGGAGCGATCGACGATCCGGGAGGTGAGGGTCTCGAAATCGCTGGGTTTGCTCTCCCGCTTGACGAATCCGCCGGGAATCTTTGCCGCGGCATACGCCTTTTCGATGTATTGGACCGTCAGGGGGAGGAAATCCTCCTCCACCCGTTTCTCCTCCACGGCCACCGTCGCCAGAAGGACCGCTTTCCCCTGACGGTAGAGGACCGATCCTCTCGCCTGCCGAGCCACTTTGTCGAAGGTATAGCTTTCCTGGAGCCGGTTTTGGCTGATCTCGATCATTTTTTCCTGCATAGTCTCACTTTCCTTTAGGGTTTGAACTGTTCATGATAATGCCCGCCGGGATCCTGCCGGGCGATCTCCTCTTCGTCGAAACGGAAGCGGAAATTGTCGACATACTCCATCAGGCGTTCGTAGGCACGATTGATTTCCACCATTTTCGCGGAATCGACCGTCCCCCGGTCGGGATGATGGCGATAGGCCAACTGTCGATAGCGTCGTTTGATCTCCTCCCGGGTCACCATGGGAGGGAGCCCCAGCGTCTCCAGGGCCTCGTGAATCTCTTCGCTTTTCCCCATCCTCAGATCGACGCTCCTTTGCCGGTACCCACGCCGCCGAAAGGAACGAGGTTGAATTGGAGATAGACTTTGTTCTCGTTGATCGATCCTCCCCCATCTTTGGACAATACGGGAGTGGTCTGACGTTCAAAGACCAGTTTGAAATTCCAGCACTTGCGGTCGATGAGGACACCCGCTTCCCACTCTTTGCTCGTATTTTCCTTGAAGTCGTAGGTATAGCCGCCGTACCAGGTGAAGGTCTCGTTGTAGCGATAGCGTCCCTTCAAGCTGATCTCATTCTGATCCAGGGAATCCCCGGTAGGCGAAGTATTTTCGTAGAGACTGCTGTCGATCCGGGTATGTTCGATTTCGAATCCGTAGGTTTCGCCGGAATACCCGAAGGTATTGGTCAACTGTGCCAGACTTCTGCGATAGATGGAGTAGTCGATGCGGGAGCTGAACCGATAGTGCCCATAATCGAGATGGAGCTCCTGACGCAACAGGTTCCATTTGGAATCGTCGTCGGGATAGTAGTCGGCCAGAGCCAGATAGTCGACCTTGAACGCTCCCCGCCTATCCTCCCAGAAGTGGTGCATCTTGAACGAGAGGCGGGAATCGTAGACCATATCCAGATCGTAGTCGTTGATCAGGGTCTCGTCGAGTTCGTCGAAACTCAGATCTCCTTCCGCCAGAAGGTTGGTCTTGGTAAACAGCACCGAAAGAAGCATGGTATGGGTCCCGGAAGCATATCCACGGATCAGATCGCTGGAGAGTTCGACGGAGTGATGGAGGGTCGCGGCGGCGTAATGGTCTTGATCGATATGGAGCGAAGTGTTTTCGAAAAACTTCGTATCCGAAGCGGCGAACTCCTCTTTGATACTCAGATTGAGATAATCACCGAACAGTGCCGTATGATACTCCAGAGGCAGGGTCGCGATTCCCCGCAGCGCCCGGGTCCCATCCTCCCGCCAATAGTTGTAGAGCCGTGCGTCGACGCTGTAGTCGATCCACTCTCCGATCAGCGGAGCGGCGTACCGATGATAGTGCAGTGAGGGAAGCTCCTGGATCGTTTCGTTGTTTTCCCGGGAAGTGGTATCGATGAAATACCGCCCCCGAATGCCGAAATACTGGGTGTCGTTGTAGAGAAAATAGTTGACGCGGGATTCGGTGAACCGGCTGGTTTCCTCCAGGTGGTCCAGGGTATCGAACTGAAGGTTCTGATAATCGATGTCGTTGAAGAGGTCAAGGTTGACATAAAGTCCGTCCCGATATCCCTCCGGCTTCCATGAACGAAGTACGTTGCTGCTCTCGTACAGAACTTCCAGACCGTAATGATCCCGATAAGCCAATCCATATTCATTCGCAAAAGAATCTTTGTCCCTGAAGAAGCCGGCGCGGATCGTCCCCCGGGACCAGGGAGTATCGACGAAGCGAAACGTACCATAGAGTCCGTATCCCCGCTGGGTCCGGATCGCGGGATTGAGCTCAAGGTCCATATCGGGAGAGATCGCCCAGAAATAGGGCTGTTCGTAATAGAACCCCTCGTCGGCGCTGTAGCCCAGATGGGGCATGAGAAAGCCGGAACTTCTCTCCCGATTGAGCGAGAAGCCCAGATAGGGGGTATAGAGGATCGGAAGATGCTTCGCGTAGATCTTCACATCCCTCAGCCGGATGTATTTGGTCTCCGAGTCATAGACCGCCTGGCCGAACTTCACCGACCAGTCGGGATCCTCGGGAGAGCAGCTGGAGAGTACGCTGTTGCGGAGAGTATAGTTTCCGTCCCGCTTCTCGGCATCGTCGGCATAGACCCAGATGTCGTCCCGGTCGCTCTGGTAGAAATCACTCAGGATCACGTGGTTTTTGTCCACCTCGAACACCACTTTGTCGGCCAGTACCTTGCTACCCCGGTCACTGAGGATCTCCACGTCACCCTCCAGGACGATGACATTGGATTTGCGGTCGTAGCGTGCCCGATCCCCCAGAAAGAGGGTTCCCTCATAGGAGAGAACCACATGCCCGAGAGCCCGGACCGTATCTCTTTCGCTCTCGAACCGGTCGGCATAGAGCTCCGCCATTCCCGATTTCGGCGCAGGTTCCGCCATCAGGACCCAGGGCAACAGGAGGAGATGGAACAGCCAAAATCTATGCATAGACCACCACGCATCCACTGACACGAACGTGCAGGGTCCGCCTCGGGGGTGAAACGAACGCCGGCAGAACCCCCGGGGAGAAGAACATTTCGTCGGGAATTCCCACCACCGCCCGCACAAAGGCCCGGGGGGATCCCTGCAGCTCCCCACGCCCGGGAGAAACCGCACGGATTTCCGCCAGATATTTTCCGAGCGTCATCCCGTTGTATCTGATGAAAAAAGGATGATAGAGAATTTTGAGGAGAATCAAAACCCAAAAATTGACTTGTAAAAGGAATCGGATCGCTTTCGCTCCGTTCAGTCCGGCGATCTGGTCATAAAAAATCGCCATGAACAAAAGACATGCCACGATATCGTCGACATCGAAGGAGATCATTCTTCCTCCGATCGGGGTGATCCGTTCCCGGGCGACCAAGCCTACTCCTGGAGCGCCTGATAGGCGATGTCCGTCCGACACTGTTTGCCGGCGAAGTGTACCTGACCCACCCGCAGGTAGGCCCGGTCCCGCGCCTCCCGAATCGAATCACCGATCCCCACACAGACCAGGACCCGTCCGCCGGTGGCATAGAGTTTGCCCTCTTCGTCCCGACGCACCCCGGCAAACG
Source organism: uncultured Nitratifractor sp. (assembly GCA_964525335.1). GTDB lineage: Bacteria > Campylobacterota > Campylobacteria > Campylobacterales > Sulfurovaceae > Nitratifractor. Next base: position 6,546 of record CAZGGT010000008.1, read on the forward strand.
CGATGTGGGTGTTTTCCGCAAGCTCTTCGTGGTGGATCTCGTCGAGGATGATCTCGGCGGGTTCGCTGGAGCGGTAGGGGTAGTTTCGGCTCGCCATCACCACGCCCACCGCATACCGGTCGTGAAATTCGATCTTCGCCTCGGAGAGTCGTCCGGTGGCCGCCTTGTGAAACAGTTCGCCGGCGGGCGATTTGAGCAGGGGCATCAATACCTCGCACTCGGGATCGCCGAACCGGACATTGTACTCCAGGATGTAGGGCTCGCCGTCGACCACCATCACTCCCATGAAGAGCACCCCGGTAAAGGGCATCCCCTCCTTTTCCATCCCTTCCAGGGTCGGACGGATCACCCGCTCGTCCAGCTTGCGATAGAGTTCGTCGTTGACCAGGGGCGTCGGAGCGTAGGCTCCCATTCCCCCCGTGTTGGGCCCCTTGTCCCCGTTGAGAAGACGTTTATGGTCCTGGGCGGCGGGAAGAACCACATAGTCTTTGCCGTCGCAGACGGCGAAAACCGAAAGCTCGTATCCGTCGAGGAACTCCTCCACCACGATCCGGCTTCCGGCCTCTCCGAAGGATTCCCCACTGAGCATACCCTCCGCTGCCGCTTTCGCCTCTTCGCGGCTGGGGGCGATGATGACCCCCTTCCCGGCACAGAGCCCGTCGGCTTTGACCACGATGGGAGCCTCCAGACTCTCGATGAACTCCTCCGCCTTCTCGAACGAGTCGGTCTCGATATAACGGGCGGTGGGGATTCCGTATCGGGCCAGAAAATTTTTCATGAAGATCTTGGAGCCTTCCAGCTGTGCCGCCCGGGCGGAGGGACCGAAAATGGTCAGTCCCTCCTCCTGGAAGATGTCGACGATTCCGTCGACCAGAGGCGCCTCGGGCCCCACGATGGTCAGGTCGATCCCAGCCTCCTTGGCAAAAGTCGCCAAGTCACGATAATCGTCGATGGAGAGGTTTTCTCCCAGTTCGTCCGTGGCACCGTTGCCCGGAGCGAACCAGATCTTCTCCACCGCCGGATCCCTGCTCAACGCCAATCCGATGGAATACTCCCGTCCGCCGCTGCCTACTACCAATACCTTCATCTGTATCCCATCCTTCCGTCTGTAAATGATCAAGGCCGATCATCGTTTCGCTCTGTCCGGCATTCATCATTCCAAATCCCCCGGGTGGCCGTAATTGCTATGTGTCGGCCCTACTAAGCCAACGGTGGAGGAGCGGAAGCGGCCTTTAGGGGGCAGCGTCTCGCCCGGTTCCGGGCTCGGACGACGTCACCCGCACACCGGCCGCTTACCCGGTCCTCCAAAAGTTTAATGTTGGACCCCATGTGCAAGTTGACGAACCACCCAGGTTCAAAATGATTATATCCAAAGGGGATTTAGCGAAAAATAAAAAAAGAGAGATCGGATTTCATATCATTTAGTATCAGACCGATTCCGCCCAGGAAACCGCCCGGCGGATACAGGCGTCGATGGAAGGGCGTTCGGCTACGGTACTGCGGGCTCCTTCGGGAAGATGCGCCAGGGTCGCCCGACCGATGACCACCGCCCGATAACTCTCGAGCCATGGAAAGTTTTCCAGGAAGCAGTGAATCGTCGAGGGAGAGGTGAACACGATGATGGCTTCCGGGGGCGGCGCCTCTTCCGGAGCGTAGTTTCGGCAGCTCGTCCGGTAGATCACCTGCTCCCGGAGCACGATCCCCGCCTCGGCCAGAAAGGCCCGACTGTCGAAGGAGACCGTCTCGGGACGGAGATAGAGAAGCTTCCGGTCCCGAAAGAGCTCCCGGAGATCCTCCGCCAGATTTTTGCCGTAGAATTCCCGCGGTTGATGGAGGACTTCGCCTCCCAGTTCCCGGATCCGGGCCGCCGTCGCCGGTCCGATGGCCACGGAGGGATAACGTTTCCACTCCGGATCGATCCGTTCGGCACTCACCACCGCCTGCTTCGAGGTGAACATCAGGGTGTCGCAGCCCTGATAGTCGATACGGTCCGCCACGATCTCGAAACGGATCATCGGCAACGGACGGATCCCCTCCCGCTCGACCGGGGAAGTGAGATAGATGGGAGGAGTCACCTCCCCTCTCCCGAACGGAGCTCCTCGCAGGCGTACCTGACCTTCCCCTGGTAGTAGCTTTCATTGATGTGTTCATCGTCGTAGGGATCGAAGTGGGGAGTGATGACCCATCCTTTGTTGGGATCCAGAGCCGCAATTTTGCACTCCAGCTCTTCGGCGATTCGATGGGCCTCTTCCAGGGTCATCTCCGGGGTGAGCACCAGGTGGAACTCCACGAAGTTGTGGCTCCCGTCGGTCCGCGTCTTGAGCCAGTGATAGCCGTTGACCTTGGGATGGTTGCCGATGATCTCTCCGATCTTGGCTACGGTGTCGCTCTCCAGGGAACGGTCCAGGAGGATCATCACTCCTTCGTGGATGATCTCGTAGGCGGAATAGATGATGTAGAGGCCGATCCCCAGACCGAAGAGGGCGTCGACCCAGTCCCACCCGCTGAGGTAGACGATCACCAGGGCCGCCACGACGGCGCCGTTGCTGAGCAGGTCGGTCTTGTAATGGAGAGCGTCGGCCTTGATGACAATGTTGTCGGTCTCCTCGGCGATCCGAAGCAGATAGCGTACCAGGAGCCAGGTCACCAGGATGGAAAAAAGCATCACCAGTACCGAGATTCCCAGATATTCCGTCGTCCGGCCATGGATCATCTTGCCGATGGCTTCGTAGATGATGTAGAGACCCGAGAGGGTGATGACGGTCCCCTCGATGACCCCGGCGATCGCCTGGATCTTTCCTTTTCCGTAATTGAAGAGTTCGTTGGGGTGTTCTTCGGCCTTTTTGATGGCAAAAAAATTGAATACGGAGATCGCCATATCCAGGATCGAATCGATCGCCGACGCGATCACCGCCACCGACCCGCTCATGATCCCGATGATCAGTTTGACCAGGGTGAGAAGCGCCGCCGCCGAGGTTGCGATCACCGTCGCACGGCGCTGGGCGGACATCTCCCCGATTTTGTAAGCCAGAGTCGCCATCCTATCCTACGGACGCTCTCGTTTCAGCGTACGGATGCCACCGGTGTGGTGGCCCGGGCCACATTTTTCCCCTTGCGTCCGTAGTGGCCGCAGTATCCCTCGGGTTCCTCTCCGGGGAAGTAATGGGCGATCGCCATGCAATTGTGGGCTCCCCGGACAAAGGGTTCGGTCTCCACGATCGAATAGCCGTCTTTGGCGCAGGGGTCTTTCATGTATCCCCGTCCGCAATCCACTGCCGCGAATGCACTGCCGACCGTCAGGAGCAACGCTCCGCCCACCATCAGAATTTTCACGTGCTTCATTCTTCTCACCTTCCTCTGAGTATTTTGGATTCTCTCATTATAACCCATTTCTATATTATTTAAGATTAATTTACCTTTTCTTACGCTTCGTTAATGCTTGGAGTTACAAAAAGAAATGGTGGAGAGAGGAGAAGCTCCCACCTTTCGGCGTCTGCCGAACGCGGCGGGAAGAGGAGGAAATCAAAGGGCCCGCTTCAGCAGATCGGCCACCCTCCTGGCGAAAGCCGCCTTGTCGGAAGGCTCCAGTCCTTCGGCAAGTTTGGCGCTGTCGAACAGCACCCATGCGCTCTCTTCCAGCAATTCTTTCTCCTCCATCGCCGCGAGCTTTTTGATCATTTCGTGCTCCGGATTGATCTCCAGGATCAGGGGCAGTTCCGGTTCCTCCTGCCCCATTTGGCGGAAGATGTGGCGCATGGAGGCCATGGGATCGGAACTGTCGGGGACGACGCAGGCGGGACTCTCGGTAAGCCGCGTGGTCACCCGGACCTCCTTGACGGCATCGCCCAGGACTTCCTTGATCTTCTCGGTCAGAGATTTGTACTCTTCGCCGAGCTTTTCCAGCTCCTCTTTGTCTTCGACGGCGGGCGCCTCCACGGAGCTGATGTCGACGAATTTCCACCCCTTGTACTCGCCGATGGCGGGGGTGACGATCTCGTCCACCTCCTTGTCGTCCATGATCAGCACCTCGATATCGGCCTTTTTGTAGGCCTCCAGGAGCGGAGAGTTGCGCAGGATCCGCTCATCTTCGCCGATCAGGTAATAGATCTCCTGCCTGGTCTCCCCTTCCCGCTCGCCGGCACGCTTGATGTAGTCGTCGAGGCTGGTGAGCCCTTCGACCTTGGAGCTCTTGTAACGGACGATCTCCAGCAGGGTCTCCTTGTTGAGATGGTCGGTGTAGATCCCCTCCTTGATCAGCTTGACGTACTGGTCGATGAAGCGGTCGAACTTCTCGTCGTCGAGTTTCTTGATGGCAGCGAGGATCTTTTTGACCGACGCCTGCTTGATGTTGGCCAGGATGCGGTTCTCCTGGAGCATCTCCCGGCTGACGTTCAGCGGCAGGTCCTCGCTGTCGATGATTCCCCGCACGAAACGCAGGTAGAGGGGCAGAAGCTCCTTCTCCTGGTCGGTGATGAAGACCCGCTTGACGTAGAGCTTGACCCCCGGCTGGAAATCGGCCCGGAAGATATCCGCCGGCGCGGTCCGGGGAATGTAAAAGAGGGTCGTGTACTCCAGGGTCCCTTCGGCTTTGTTGTGAATCCAGGTGAGGGGCTCCTCGCTGTCGTGCCAGAGGGTGGAGTAGAACTCGATGTAGTCCTCATCCTTCAGCTCGCTCTTGGGAAGGGTCCAAAGCGCCTTGGCCTCGTTGACCTGCTCGCTCTTTTTGACCTTTTCCATCTTGGCGTCGTCTCCTTCCCCCTGGAGCTCTTCGGTCTCGTAATGGAGGAAGATGGGATAGGGAATGTGGTCGGAGTATTTCTTGACGATCTCTTTGACCCGCCAGTGGTCCAGAAACTCCCTGGCATCCTCTTTGAGCTTGAGGTAGACGACGGTGCCGTGCTCGTCTTTGATCACCGGATTGATCTCGAACTCGCCGGTCCCGTCGCTGGTGAACTTCCAGGCGCGATCCTCTCCCGCTTTCTTGGAGATGACGTCGACCTTCTCGGCCACCATGAAGACGGAATAGAAGCCGACCCCGAACTGACCGATGAGATTGGAGTCCTTCTTGGCGTCTCCCGTCATCTGCTCCAGGAACGCTTTGGTCCCCGACTTGGCGATGGTTCCCAGGTTGGCGATCAGGTCCTCTTCGTTCATCCCGATCCCGTTGTCGGACACGGCGATGGAACCGTCTTCCGCATCGAGTTTGATATTGATCTTCGGCGTCCAGTCGGCCTCCTTGAATTTTTCGTCGGTCAGACGGAGATAATTGTATTTATCCAGCGCGTCGTTGGCGTTGGAGATGAGCTCCCTCAGAAAGATCTCCCGGTTGGAGTAGAGGGAATGGGTCATCAGGTGCAACAGCTGCCCGATTTCGGTCTGGAATTGATGTTTGGCCATGGCAAACTCCTCATTGAGAATATTTTGGCGCTATTGTACAACAAGTTCAGGAAATATTCAAGAGTTTTCGAAGGATAGTTTAGTCAGAAAGGCTTAGAGTTTACTCTTCCTATTGATAGATCACCGAAGATCGGATGATTCCGAAAAAGCGTCAAGGATCTCCACAGGACTGTCACGATCGATCGAGCCGCTCGCTCGCACGGTGAGGTAGACGCCTCTTAAGTCTTTGACCAGACGGGGCAGGCGGGGATCGTACACTGCCAGATGCGCACAGATGGGACAGCGGCGTGTCACTTCCAGCTCCACCTCTCCGATCCGGACGATACTCCCCTCGGTCAGCTCTCTGGGATCGAGGTCCAGGAGGATGTTCTCTCCCAGATCGCCCTCACGCAGTTCGATGCCGTGCTTCGCAGCCAGTTCGTACGCCGCCCTTCCCGTAATGAGAACGGAACGATCCGCCTTCTTCCCGTAAAATTTGTCACCCCGCACTCCCCGGGAATCGCAAAAAATCTTTTCACATTCTTTTCGCCCCCCGGCCTCTTGTTCCGCTATGAAAAGTTTCAGGACCTTCGCCATTTCATCCATCCTTTCGAAGATCGTTGAATGTATGATAACAAATACCTATCCACCATCTTCGTCGTTTCTTTTTTTCACATCCGTCTCATCGGATGACGATCGTCACTCCTTGGCGACGAACTTCACTTCGATCTCATAGGGACGGCCGAACCGATGGGGACCGAATCCGATGCGCTGAAGCTGTTTGAGGTAGCCGAGTAACTCCCGGTTGAAGTCGGGATTGCCCGAGAGTTTGAGAATCTTGTACTCGAACGATCCGGAGGGGTAGATTTTGAGCCAAACGTCGATTTCCTCCCCGGCGAAATTTGCCTGGGCGGGCCAATTGCGCAAGGCGCGCTCTACCCTGGCCAGGTAGGCGTTTTCCACCCCCGACTCCCGGCTCGGCTTTTTGATCGATTCTCCCCTGCGCTTCTTCGGGATCTTCTCTCCGCGGCGCTTCGCCGCCGTTTTGTCCGAACTCTTTTTGGAGGGCTTTACTCCGCTGAAAAGCTTTTTGGCATCGGGTTTTTTCCGGGATTTGGCCTTGGACTTCGCCGGGGCTTTGGGGGGAGCTTTTCTCTTCCGGGTGACGTTGCGGGGTTTGGAATGGCGTTTGCTCCTCGGTACCTTGCGGTGCGAAGCTTTCGCAAGAGCGGGGGGACGGGCGCCGGCCAGGGTCACCGTGATCCCTTTTTCGTTTTTGGTGACGAAATGTCTGGGCTCGGAACGACTGTGATACCCGAAATAGTAGAGCAGGGTCGCCAGCACTCCGAAGTAGACGCCGAAGGCGACCATCCCGGCAAAAAGTTTCTCTCTCATCATTCCGTCAACAGCGAGACCCGGGCGAAACCCGCCTCCTTGACGCTTTTGAGCAGGTAGATCACATCCTTGTAGGGTAGGTTCTCGTCGGCCCGGATGTAGACGTCGCTTTTTTTATTCATGCTCGCCGATTTGAGCATGAAGTTGTCGGCGAAATCACGCAGCGAATAGGTATCGTTGCCCAGGTAGATCCTTCGGTTCCGATCCATGCGGATGGTGATGCTGGAGATCTTGTCCACCTTCTTGCTGCGGGTTCCCTTGGGGAGGGTGATCTGCTCCTGATAGGTGATGGTGGGGGCCGTGACCATCAGGATTGCCATCAATACCAGCATCACATCCACAAAGGGGGTGATGTTGAGATCGGGATCCTCGTCCCAGCGGAACATTTAGCGCTCCCGGCCGTGCTGAGCCAGCAGGATCTCCGCCTCCGACTCCAGCATGGATTGGAGTTCGTAGGCCTTGCGCTTCAAAAGAAGATGGAAGCTGTAGGCGAAGATCGCCACGAAGATTCCCGCAGCCGTCGCCACCAGGGCTTCGCTGATGGCGGGAGCGACCACGGAGAGGGAAGCGCTCTTCTGGGTTCCGAGACGCCCGAACGCTTCGAGAATCCCCACCACGGTCCCGAAGAGTCCGACGAAGGGAGAGGTCGATGCGATAATCGAAAGTACGGTCAATCCCTTGGTCGCGCTGCGGACCGCGTCGTTGACCGCCGCCTTGAGCACCTCGGGACTGAGCGAACCGATCTTCTGGAGATAGGCGGCCAGCAGGGAATCCGCGGAAATACTCTCGCTCCGCCCCAAATAAAGACGGCTCAGGGAACGGGATTCGAGAGTGAGACGGGTCGCGATAAGACGGTATCGGTAGATGAAAATCCAAAACGTGGCGATGAAATATGCGGAAAGAACCAGCAGGACCATCCAGGTGATGGCGCTGCTTTGGGAGAGATAACCGGAAAGGGATCCCACGTCAGTAGGATTTCTTGATCGATTCGACCTTGCTGACGGCGGCGGCGATGGCCACGTCGGAGGTCTGGGCGCTTTTGAGGAGCTCCTTGGCCTCCGCCATCCGCTCGCTCAGTGTGCCCTCTTCGTCGCTGATGAGGACGGCACCGTCTACGATACAGCTGACCTTGTTTTCATCCACCTTCACGTAGCCGCGGTTGATGGCGATCATGATCTCTTTCCCGTCAGCAGTTTCCACGGTGATGACACCGGTCTCCAGGAGGGAGACGAGGGCGGCATGCTCGGGAAGCACCCCGAACTCCCCCTCTTTTCCGGGAAGAGTCACCATCTTCACGTCCCCTTCGTAGATGAGGCCGTTGGGGGTGACGATCTCTAGTTTCATGGTTTTCATGGAGATCCTTTGGGGCTTACGCCGCCTTCTCTTTCATTTTCTCGGCCTTTTCAACCGCCTCGTCCATGCTTCCGACCATGTAGAAGGCCGCTTCGGGGAGATGGTCGTACTCGCCGTTGAGCAGCCCCTTGAATCCTTTGATGGTCTCTTCGAGGGTGACGTAGCGCCCGGGGCTTCCGGTGAAGACCTCGGCGACGTGGAAGGGCTGGGAGAGGAACTTCTCGACCTTCCGCGCCCGCTCGACGATCAGCTTGTCCTCTTCGCTCAGTTCGTCCATACCGAGGATGGCGATGATGTCCTGGAGATCCTTGTATTTCTGGAGGATCGCCTGGACGCCACGGGCCACCTGGTAGTGCTCGTCACCGATGATGACGGGGTCGAGCATCCGGCTGGTGGAGTCGAGGGGATCGACCGCGGGGTAGATTCCCTTCTCCGCGATGGAACGGTTGAGAACCGTCGTGGCGTCCAGGTGGGCGAAGACCGAAGCGGGCGCAGGGTCGGTCAGGTCGTCCGCGGGGACGTAGACCGCCTGGACAGAGGTGATGGAGCCCTTGGTGGTAGAGGTGATCCGCTCCTGGAGCTTGCCCATCTCGGAGGCCAGGGTGGGCTGGTAACCGACCGCGGAGGGAATCCGTCCCAGCAGCGCCGACATCTCGGCGCCGGACTGGGCGAAACGGAAGATGTTGTCGATGAACATCAGAACGTCCAGCCCCATCTCGTCCCGGAAATACTCGGCCATGGTCAGACCGGTCAGGGCGATCCGGTTCCGCGCTCCCGGAGGCTCGTTCATCTGGCCGTAGCAGAGGGCGACCTTGTCCAGAACGTTGGACTCCTTCATCTCGTTGTAGAGGTCGTTTCCTTCCCGGGTCCGCTCGCCGACGCCGGCGAAGACGGAGTATCCGCTGTGCTTCATGGCGACGTTGTTGATCAGTTCCATGATGATGACGGTCTTTCCGACCCCGGCCCCGCCGAAGAGTCCGACCTTTCCACCCTTCGCGTAGGGAGCCAGCAGGTCGACGACCTTGATCCCGGTCTCGAAG
>CAZGGT010000009.1:0-6752 GCA_964525335.1 uncultured Nitratifractor sp.
TCATAAAAATCATAAGCAAGGATCATTCCATGAAAAGCATGACCATCAAAGATACCTATCCGGTCCAGGCGGCCGTCATCGGCAAAGAGGAGTCCCGTTTCGCCGATACCGACGCCATCATCGCCTACCTCAAAGAGACCATTGAAGCCCATCCCGTAGCCACGTACATCACCACCTTCGACCACTACACCCATACCAAAAACCTCCCCGAGCACGAGATGGACGAGAAGATCATCGACGTCAAGCTGATCGTGTTTTGCTTCGGCAAAGAGCTTCCCATTCCCCAGATCGCCGCGGTCCGTCCCCGTTCCATCGCCGTGGTGGAAGAGGCCGACAAATTTACCGTCAGCTTCCTCGACGCTCCCAATCCCGTCGCTCACGACGCCATGATCAAATGGGTCCAGGGAATTCGGAAATAACGATTCCTTCGCTATAATTCCCCCCATGCAGACTCCCGTCGGATTCAAGGGGCGCTACTTCCGCCTCACCGCCATCGCCGCACTCAGTGGAGCGCTCCGCAGCGTCGCGGAGGCCCAGCGTGTCCGCGCATTCCGGCAGCGGATGGCGGCGGATCGGGAAGGGGAGTGCGCCGAGGATCCGCCCCCCGACGAGGCCGATCTCTACACCCTCGTCACCCACCGTTTCGCCCAGAAGGCTTGCCACTGCAACTGCTTTTTCCGGCGTAAGTTCCGCCGTCTCTGGCATCTCTACAAATTTTTCTTCACCCCGCCGGGCCGCTACGTCAAGACCAAGAGCGGCACCTCTCCCCCATTCTTCCTGCGTTGAGTTCTGACCATCGAGTATCGCGTGTCGGGTGCCCGCCCGACGGAACGTACCGCACATCACAGTGCGGTCGGAAGAATGCAAGGAGACCACTATGTCGAAAATCGAAACCTGGAACATCGGATTTCCCCGGATCGGGGAGAAGCGGGAGCTGAAATTCGCTCTGGAGAAGTACTGGAGGGGGGAGAGCTCCCGGGAGGAGCTGGAGCGGGTCGGCGCCCGACTGCGTCGGCGGCACTGGGACTATCAGCGCAACGCGGGGATCGACTCCATCGCCTGCAACGATTTTTCCCTTTACGACCAGACCCTGGACATGATCGCGACCCTGGGGCTGGAGCCGGAGCGCTTCCGCGCCATCGAAGATCCCCTGGAGCGCTATTTCGCCATGGCGAGGGGGAACGAAGAGTGCGTGGCGATGGAGATGACCAAATGGTTCAACACCAACTACCACTACATCGTCCCCGAACTCAAAGGCGGGATGGCGGGCCGCGTCGACATCTCCGGCATCGCCCGCCTCTACCGGGAGGCGCGGGAGGCCGGGATCGAACGCCCCCGGATCAATCTCATCGGCCCCCTGACCTTCCTCTCCAACGCCAAACGGATCGACAGCCCCGAGGGGGCGGTCAGCCTCTTCGGGGAAATCCTCCCTCTCTATGAGGAGCTGCTCCGGAAGCTGGCGGAGCTGGACGGGGAACTGACGGTTCAGATTGAGGAGCCGGTCTTCGTCACCGATGAGGTGGCGAAACTGGGGATGCTGATCCGCAACGCCTACGATACCCTGGCCGGTGTGAGCGATAAGGTGCGGATCTACGTGGTGACCTATTTCGACCACGCCGTCGAAGCGGCGAAGATCCTGAGCCGGACCCCCGTGGCGGGAATCGGGCTCGACTTTCTCAGCGACGCGGGGCGCAACTTTGAAGCCCTCGAAGCGATCGCCGAGGGGGGCAAGGAGCTCATCGCCGGCGTCCTGGACGGACGCAACATCTGGCGCAGCGACCTGGACGCCCGCCGGGAGCTGCTGGAGCGGATCGCCGGCGTCGTCCCCCGGGAGCGGGTGATCGTGGCTCCCTCCTCTTCGCTGCTGCACATCCCCTTCACCCTGCGCTACGAAGAGAAGCTCCGCCCCGAAGTCCGCAGCTATCTCGCCTTCGCAGTGGAGCGCCTGGAGGAGCTGCGGCTGCTCAACGGCCTCTTCCGGAGGCGGGAGCTCTCCGGGGAGGATGCGGCGGCCCTGGAGGCCTCCCGGGCGGCCCTGGCCGAGCGCCGGAGCAACCGCGACGTCACCGACGCGGCGGTCCGGAAGCGGATGGAGGGGATCGACGCCCTCAAGACGAAACGGGCGATTCCCTTCGCCGAACGGATCGTCCGGCAGCACGAACGCTTCGGCTACCGCCCCCTGGCGACCACCACCATCGGCAGCTTTCCCCAGACGCCCGAGCTGCGCCGGGTGCGCCGGGAGTTCAAACGGGGGGAGATCTCCCGGGAGGAGTACGAGCGCTATATCGAGGGGCAGATCCGCGACTGCGTGGCCTTCCAGGAACGGATCGGCCTGGAGGTGCTGGTGCACGGGGAGTTCGAGCGCAACGACATGGTGGAGTATTTCGGTGAGCAGCTCTCCGGTGTGGCCTTCAGCGAAAACGGATGGGTCCAGAGCTACGGAAGCCGCTGCGTCAAACCGCCCCTGATCTACGGGGACGTGAGCCGTCCCGCTCCCATGACCGTACGCTGGAGCACCTTCGCCCAGGGCTTGACCGACCGGCCCATGAAGGGGATGCTCACCGGTCCCGTGACGATTCTCAACTGGTCCTTCGTCCGGGACGACCAGCCCCGGGCCGAGACCTGCTACCAGATCGCCCTGGCGATCCGGGACGAGGTGGACGACCTGCAGAAGGCGGGGATCGGGATGATCCAGGTGGATGAGGCGGCCTTCAAGGAGGGCTATCCCCTGCGTGCCGCCAAACGACCCGACTACGAGCGTTTCGCCCTGGAGAGCTTCTGGATCGCCACCAACGTCGCCGAACCCGAGACCCAGATCCACACCCACATGTGCTACAGCGAATTCAACGACATCATCGACACCATCGAGGGGATGGACGCCGACGTCATCAGCATCGAGACCGCCCGCAGCGGCAACGTCCTGCTGCGGATCTTCAAGGAGCGGGGCTACGAGATGGAGATCGGCCCCGGCGTTTACGACATCCACTCCCCCCGCGTGCCGCCGGTGGAGGAGATGGTGGAGCAGATCCGGGCCCTCCTGGAGGTGCTTCCCGCCCGGCAGCTCTGGATCAACCCCGACTGCGGCCTCAAGACCCGGGGCTGGCCCGAGGTGGAGGCGAGCCTGGAGCACATGGTCCGGGCCGTGGAGACCGTCCGCAAGGAGCGGGGGCTCTGAAAAGCCCGAAGGCTACTTCTTCCCTTCCGCTCCCGCTTCCGCCAGGGCCTCCATCGTCTCGTCGAGTTGGGGCAAAAGGGCGCAATGTTCGAGTCGGTAGCCCTCTTTGAGAGAGGAAGGCTTCCGGTAGAGGATGTGGACCAATCCGTTGTAGTCGCGGTAGACCAGGATCTTCATCGGCAGCTCCAGTCCGGCGCGGGGATCGTTGAGCATGATCCGTGTACCGGCGCGGGGATTTCCGAAGAGCAGCAACTCCTCGTCGTTCATGTCCATTCCGGCTTTTTTCGCCTGGGCCCGGTGGTCGATCCGGGAGAAAATCACCAATCCTTTGGCTTTCGCCGCGCGTTCGATCCGGTCCATCACTTGCCGGACCTCTCCTTTCGTCGTCTTCTCGACCAGGGTTCCGGAGAGGAGGATCCCGGATGTCAGCAGTATGATCAATAGGCTCCGTCTCATTGTCTCTCCTTTTTCGAATATAGGGTGCCTTTTTTGAATCATAGACAAAAAAAGTGCGAAAAAAGTGCCGGGCTTCCTGCCGGTGTTCCGGAGGTTTTTCAGGGGAGGAGGAGTAAGATACATTTTGTTCCACCAGATGGAGACAGACCATTACGGGAGAGAGGAAGAGGATGATTCGGCGAAGCGGAAAGATGCAGTTTCTGTTCTGGGCCTTTTTTTTCTCGGTCCTGCTCTACCTCTGGATCCTCTGGATCGGGGTGCGGACCTTTCTCATCGGGGATTCCACCCGCCTGGCCATTCCCCAGCAGGAGACGGCGCTGCTCTTCATCCTCTACGGGTTTCTGATCCTCAGCACCCTCTCGGGGACTATCGTCTCCATCATGATCGGCAACCAGCCCTACATCCGGCGTTTCGGGGCGATGGTGATCCTGGTTTTCGCCACCATCGTCGCCGCCAAAGGAATATTCGGTTAAATGAGCCGGAGCCTGCTATAATTACACTTCCTCTACGCGGGAGAGATGGCAGAGTGGTCGAATGCGGCGGCTTCGAAAGCCGTTGTCCGGGCTTCCCGGACCGGGGGTTCGAATCCCCCTCTCTCCGCCACCATCCGAATGTTCCGTTGATCCGCTTCCTGATATACTTCCCAACTTCATTCGTATTCGAACAGCCGAAAGGATTCCGATGCACTCGTTCGCTCCCGAAATTCTGCTGATGACCATCCTGGGACTGGTGATTCTCTCCGACGCCCTGGCCAGCCGTCTAAAGATCCCCTCGGTCTTTCTCCTGCTTATCGGCTCCTACCTCACCTACACCTATTTCAAACCCGCCGTACCCATCGACCTGACCGAGCACTTCACGACGATCATCCTTTTCTGCATTCCGCTGATCTTCATGGGGGATGCGCTCCATCTGAAGTTTCGGGACATTCGTCGGCACGGCTGGAGTATCTTCTACCTCGCCGTCGTGGCCGTCGCCCTCTCCATTGCCATCGGAGCGGCGCTGCATACCTTCGACATTTTCGCCGGTCTGAGCGTCGGGGCCTACGTGGCGCTTTTCGCCATCAACATGGCCACCGACGCCGTCAGCGTCCAGTCGGTGCTGTCGCGGTTCGAAGGGATCGGGCACGACATCAAGGTGCTCATCGAGGGGGAATCCCTGGGCAACGACGCCACGGCGGTAATCGCCTTTTTCTATATCGGCCTTCCCTGGATGCTCCAGGGAAGGATCGACGCCGGGCATGCCGCCCTCGACGCTTTGCGGGTTTTTGGGGTGAGTACGTTGCTGGGATTGGCGGTCGGATACGCCAGCTACATGGTGATGAAGCTCTACTCCGACCGGCGCGGGGAACTCTTCACCTTCGTGGTCGAAGCCTACGGCGCCTACGTCCTGGCGGAGTCTTTCCACGTCAGCGGGATTCTGACGCTGATCGTGGCGGTGGTGGCCACCAAGGGGTGGATCGACGCCGATCTGGAGGCGTCGATCCGCAAGAAGGAGCGGAGCTTTCTCCGCAGGCTCCGTCTGGGCGGGATCCTCACTACTACCGAAGAGCGGCTGGAGTACATCTACGAGATGGCCCGGGAGTTCGGCTACATCGCCGCGGTCGTCATCTTCTTCGCTCTGGCGGAGATGGTGGATCTGCGCAAACTCTGGGAGTACCGTACCGAGATTCTGACGATGTTCCTGGTCACGACCCTCATCCGGGCGGCGATGATGGCCAAATTCGCCTGGCTGGGCGCCGCCACCGATGCGATCAAGCCTGTAGGGACCGAAGGGTGGTTTCTCCTGACCTTTTCGGGAATGAAAGGGGCGCTTTCGATCATCCTGGTCCATATGATCCCCGATACCTTCCCCCACAAGGAGCTTTTCGAGTCGGTCACCATCGGGGTGGTGGTGCTCTCCATCTTCGTCTACGGGACGGTGCTCTGGAGTTACTTTACCTTGTTCCGTTCCGGGAAAAAGCCCGGGCTTTTCGCCTCGTAATCCCGGTGCCCGGGCGACGGGCCCGCTTCGCGCTTTTTCTCTTTTCAAACGGAAATCCGATACAATTCCGGCAACCTTTTGTCGTCCCGGATTGGAGTAACGATGCGCTATGAATGTACGATTCCTCTGATGAAAGCCCAGGATCCCCGGCTGGTGGAGCGGTTCGGTCCCCTGGGAAAAGTCCTTCCCAACGTCGCGGAGAGCCTGGAGGAGCTTCGGGATTTTTTCGAGCACCGGATCCTCGACGTCTTTCCCCAGCTCCTTCCCGAAGACGATCCCAAAATCTCCCTGCTCGACTGCGAGTATTTCCGCCTCTCGGCGGAGAAGCACTACCTGGAGTTCGCCCGAAAGGTCTTTCGGGAAAACGGTGGCTATTGCTACTGGCATACCCAGGAGTTCAAACAGGGGGATATGCAGAACTACCTCTACAAGATCAAGCTCATGGATCGGATCGACGAGATGATCTACTCCCGGCAGTTCGAGATCCGGGAGGGCAACACCCTCTTTCGCATCGAGGACCTGGAGATCCTGGAGTTCGTGATCAAATATTTCCTCCGCGAGCTCATCGGCGGGGCGCTTTTCTTCGATCGGCGGCCTCTGATGATCGTCTACAGTTATGATCTCTCCCTGCCGGTACTCACCGAGAGCGAGGAGGACCTGGCCCACTACCGGGAACATGCCCGGGCCTGCGTGCTCCACTTCCGCTGAGAAAGGGAGTGGCGTGACGGCGGAGATGCTGGGAGCCGCCGCCGCGATCCTCTTCCTCTCCAGCATCCTCCAGTCGATCATCGGTTTCGCCTTCAACCTCCTGGCGATTCCTCTGCTGCTTTGGAGCGGGTTCACTCTGGCCCAGGCCGTCGCCGTCACTTCCGTTCCGATTCTCATTCAGGTTTCGGTAGCCACCTGGAAACTCCGGATCCATGTGCCATGGCGGGAGGTGCTCCCTGCGGCGGGCATCCGCTATCTCTTCCTCCCTGTGGGGATTTCGCCACTCTCTACTGGGTCAATACCTTTCACCTTTCTGACGGCTTTGCTCTCCCTGGGGAGTCCCTGGTTGAGCTCCGACAATTAGTTCCCGGCGTAATGTCGGCCTCAAAGCATAGGGGAGTATAATCCCACTCCAAATCCATTCGAACAAAGG
>CAZGGT010000010.1:0-4037 GCA_964525335.1 uncultured Nitratifractor sp.
CGACTATCCGATCTTCGGGGAGATCGTCCTCAAGTATGTCGCCGGGCAGATCCGGCACGTGGAGGAGCTCGCCTCGGACCTGACCCTGCTCGATACCAAGGAGCGGCTCATCAAGCTGATCATCGAAAACATCGAGCAGAGCCGCCAGACGGGCCGCAACATGCTGGAAAACCTCTCCCACGCCGAGATCGCCAAGCTCATCGGCACCGTGCGCCACGTGGTCGATCGCCACATCAAGCAGCTCAAGGCCGAGGGGATCCTGGAGACGGGTCGGCGGAAGCTGGCCCTGAAAAACCTGGAAAAACTCCAGGAAAAGCTGGATCATATCGTATTGTAGTGTTTCGACGCGTTCCCCGGCGGCTTATCGGGCGTGGCAGCAATAGAGGACGGGTACGCCCTCTTTTTTGCTGATGTACATGGCTTCGTCGGCCCGGCTGAGGAGGAGGTCGCTGTCGGTGCCGTCCCGGGGAAAGAGGACGATACCGATGCTGAGACGCAGGGTCAAAGTCCGGTCTCCGATGCGGAGCGGGGAGTGAAACCGGCTTTGAAGTGCGTGGGCCGCCTCCAGCGCCTGTTCCGGTGTCGCGACTCCGGGGAGGAGTACCACGAATTCGTCCCCGGCCAGGCGGGCGGCGAAACAGGAGCGATCCAGCGTCCCGTCGAGCTGTCGGGCTACCTCCCGCAGTACCGCATCCCCCGTCGTATGTCCCAGGGTGTCGTTGATCTCCTTGAATCGGTCGAGATCGAGAAAAAGGAGGGCGAAAGGGTTCTCGTCCTTCCGGTTTCGATTGAGGGATCGTTCGAAGCGCTCGAAAAAGGCGAAACGGTTGGGCAGACCGGTAAGGGGATCGAAATGGGCCAGCTCTTTGAAATGCTCCTTGAGTTTCTGTGCCTGGAGTTTCTCCCGAATCATCCGGGCGAACTCCCGCATCCGCCGGCGGGCGATGACGAAGCTGTAGACCGTGGTGATGACGAGGGTCAGGGCTCCCAGATTGAAGATGGGGTCGTTTTTTTCGAGGAGATGGAAAACCATGACGAGATTCATGGGGAGGGTAAATCCCAGAAAGAAGGGGAGGATCGGACCGATGGAAAGGGTGGCGGTGAAGGTCATGATCATGATGAGGCTGTAGATGAAAAAGGTATACCGCAGCGGCAGGTAGTCGAGAAAGAGCACCATCCCCGCCCAAAGAATCCCCGAAAGCGCCAGGCTCAGGAGATAGTATCGAAAGATGCGTGGAGGGAGGCGGCGGTGACGCCGCAGCAGTCTTTGTACGATGTAACGGAGATAGCGGTAGCGTAAAACGAGGTTGCCTACGAGCAGAAGATTCCAGGCGAAAAGCGAGGAATGGGGGACATAGGGAGCGTAGATCCGATCGACGATCAGCAGGATGAAGAGCTGTCCGAGAAAATAGATCCACGCGTCTCTCATGGTCCGCTCGAACATCAGGAGGGTGATTTCCGAGCGGATCAACGAGGGATGCAGGATCCATTGCAGCAAAGAGCCCCAAAAGCGGATCAGAGAATTCATTGACGAAGTTTTTCCAAAAGATAAAGCATATTGCCATGATAGCGAAGAGCGAGCGAAATCTTTCTGAGGAATTTGGAGGAGGCGGAGAATGGATGCCCGTGGGATATGATCATCTTACGCCGAAGGGGAGAATCACCTTGTTTCCGTTTCGGATTTCGGAAAGACCAGGGTGAAGCAGGCTCCCCCCTCCCGGTTTTCCACCGAGACCGTTCCTCCGAACTTCTCCTCCACGATCGTTTTGACCATGTAGAGTCCGATGCCGGTCCCTTTCTTCTCCTTGGTGCTGAAGTAGGGTTCGAAGATCCGGTCGAGGTGCTCCGGGGGGATGCCGCCGGCGTTGTCGCAGAAGGTGATGCGGTACTCCGCCCCCTCCCGTTCCGCCGTGACGAGGATCTTCGGTTCGGGGACGCCGCGTTCGGTCAGGGCGTCCCGGGCGTTGGCGATGAGGTTGAGGAGGACCTGGGCGAACTGGTTGAGTTTGCCGTGGAGATGGAGGGGTTCTCTCTCCCGGTATTCGATGGCGATGTTTTTGTGCTTGAGATCGTAGCCGACGATCTGCATCACCTTGTCGTAGGCCTCCCGGAGGGTGAAATCCACCGATTCGGTGGCCGGTTTGTAGAAATCCTTGAAGTTGTCGATGGTGTCGCTCATGAAGAAGATCTGCTCGTTGGCGGTGGTGAGCATGGCGTTGAGCTTCTCCTTCTCCAGGCGGTCTTTGTTGTTGAGGGCCTTGAGGTTCTGGAGGATCAGGCTCAGGCGGGTCAGGGGGTGGCGCCACTGGTGGGCGATGTTGCCGATCATCTCCCCCAGCTCCGCCAGGCGGGCCTGGTGGATGATGAGGCGGTCTTTGCGGGCGTTCTCCTCGGTCTTTTCGGCGACCCGCTCTTCGAGGGTGTGGGTGAGCTCTTCGAGCTCCCTGCGCTGCCGGGCGACGATGTCGAACATGTGCTCGGTGGGGCGGCTGAGGAGGTAGCTGAGGGGGAAGGCGGAGAGGAAGAGGATCAGCAGGACGACCCCCGCCGCCTGGTAGTCCTCTTTCTGGAGTTTGATCTCCGCCTGGGGCTTGAGGAGGTAGGCGACGTAGATCACCCGGTTGCCCATGGGCATCGCCTTGACGTAAATCTTGTGCTTCTCGTCGAGGGATTCGTCGTCGAGTTTCCGGGGGAGGCGCCCGGCGTCGATGGGCAGGAGCTCGGTGATCTTTTTGGGGGAGAACTGCCGGTCGTAGAACGTTCCCCGTGCGTAGATGACGTAACCGTCCCGGTCGAAGATGACGGTGTCGAAGATGGGGGAGCTGGTGAAGAGGTCGATGATCTTCTCGGCGAAGGTGTTGATGGTGAGGACTCCCCGGAATTTCCCCCGGAAGTAGATGGGGGTGGAGACCCGGAAGACCGGAACGATGGGGCGGACCAGCTTTCCGTTTTCGATGTTGTAGTCGATCTTGGAGGTGTGGATCTGGCCCTCTTTGAGCTTGGCCGCCTCCCGGAAGTAGTAGCGGTCGGATTTGTCCTGGAGCTTCGCCACCTTGTAGGGATACCCTTCGGGGCGGTCCCGGTCGAAGCGGAGCCGCTCCCGCCCGTCGGCCCCGATGAAGCGCAGCTGCATGTAGTCGTCGTGCTCCAGCATGATGGTGAGGAAGAGGAACTCCGCCGAGTTGATGTGGCTGCGGTCCGCGACATAGCTGACGAAGTAGGGGTTGAAGGCGACCGATTTGAGGCTGCGGGAGAGTTTGCTCAGGTAGAGGTTGAGGAAGCGCTCCTTGTTGGCCGCCTCCAGAGTGACTTCGGAGCGGAACTTTTCGCTCTCCTTTTTTCCGATGAGCCAGTCGCTGAAGAGGTAGAAAAACCCCATCAGCAGGATGCCGTAGACGAAGAAGGAGAGGGCCAGGACCGTCGTGAACCGTTTCCGGGTGATCGGGGTGCGGTCAGGCATCGATCCGGTATCCCGTGCCCCGGTGGTTTTCGATGAAGTTCTCCTCCAGCTTGTTGCGAAGTTTCTTCACGGTGGTGCGCAGGGTGTTGTCGCAGACCTCCTGGTCGTCCCAGAGGTAGGCCTTGATGCTCTCCCGGGAGACGGTGTGGCCCCGGTGTTTGAGGAGCAGGTAGAGGAGCCGGCGCTCCCGGGGGCTGAGGGGGACCTCCCGCTCCCGGTCGTAGAGGATCTCGTTTTTCATGTCGAAGCTGTAGCGTTCCCCGATCCGCAGGCGGCTGTCGCAGCTCCCCCGGACCAGGTGCTCGATCCGGATCTCCAGCTCCTCGATGTCGAAGGGTTTGCGGATGTAGTCGTTGCAGCCGCTGCGGTAGGCCTCCTTGAGATACTCCAGGTCGCTCATGGCGGTGATGAAGATGGCGGGGGTCTCGATGGAGAGCTCCCGGAAGTTTCGGAGCACCTCCAGGCCGCTGAGCCCCGGGGTGTTGATGTCCAGGAGCATCACGTCGTAGCGGGAGGGGTCCGCCTCCTCCACCAGCCGCAGGCCGTCGTCGTAGCAGTCCACCCGGTGCTCGAAGAG
>CAZGGT010000011.1:0-4920 GCA_964525335.1 uncultured Nitratifractor sp.
TTGACATTCAAAAAATTTTTGTCTATAATCCCACTCACATTTCAGCGATGAAATGTCTTCTTCCATTCCGGATTAGCTCAGTGGTAGAGTAGGTGACTGTTAATCACTTGGTCGCTGGTTCGAATCCAGCATCCGGAGCCATTCTTCACTTGTCTCTTCAACCGTTCCTATTGAAAAGCCGTGGAAAATCATTTCCTTCGATTCTGTATATCCATCGCCCATTCTCACTATAAGGACAATCCCGCCACAAAATCATGAATCATCCGCCCTGATTCACATCCCATTCCAATCTACGGAACGTTTCGATTCCGATACAATATTCAAAGAAGGAGTGTGCGGATGAAAAAACTGATCGTATCGTCTTTGTTTGCCTGTGTCATGCTTCCGGCCCAATGTCCCCCTCCCCCTTCTACTCTGTGGCAAAGAGCGCCGGACAGAATCCTGAAAGAAGAGGGATGGGTTCTACGCATCTGGATCACTGCGAAAGGGACCAGAAGTGAAGGACTTCACGGTCGGCTCTACCACGAGGGCCGGGAGATCTGCCCTGCCGAAGGGAACGCTACCCTCACGACCCCCCTGGGACGGCTGCATTACCGCGTCTCCCCCATGCCCTGGGGATGGCACGGCTGGCAGCCCGTGAAGCGGCGTCGAACCGTCTCTCCCGACACGTTCCCCAGGAGCGCACCATGAGCTTTTTGCGCGATTTCAATCTCAACGATCCCTACTTTGTCGTACCGGTCCTGATCGTGCTGACGATCGTGATCTGGATGATCGCCCTTTTGAGCGACCAACCTCCGGAATGAGGCAGAATCACTTCTGCCGGACGTACATGATGGAGTTGTTGTTCTCGAACTTGCTCTCCAGGAAGGGGATGTTGCGCAGGAGGGCGCCCAGCTTCTCGTAACCGTAGTTGACGGGGCTGAAGGCGCTGTTGTTGCTCAGGTACTGCCCCAGGTCCGAGACGTTGACCCAGCCGTCGCCCCCCTCGGTCTTGCGCAGGCCCGTCAGGAGCAGGTCGATGAACTCCTCATCCTCCAGGACCGCGTCGATCTTGCTCTCCGCTTCGGTGCTGGTCTTTTTGGACTTTTTCTTCTTGACCACCTCTTTGGTCCGGCTCTTGCTCTGTTTCTCCTCTTTTTCCAGGTTCTCGGTGAAGATGAACTGGCTGCAGGAGTTGATGAAAGCCTTGGGGGTCTTCTTCTCCCCGAATCCGTAGACCGTCAGGCCGTTGGACATGAGGCGCTGGGCCAGCGGGGTGAAGTCGCTGTCGCTGGTGACCAGGGCGAAGCCGTCGAGCTCCCGGGTGTACATCAGGTCCATGGCGTCGATCACCATGGCGATGTCGGTGGCGTTCTTGCCCCGGGTGTAGTCGAACTGCTGGATCGGCTTGATGGAGTGCTCCAGGAGCCGCTCCATCCAGGGGCCGAGCTGGGGGTTGTTCCAGTTGCCGTAGGCCTGGCGCACGATCACCTCCCCATATTTGGAGAGCTCCTTGAGGATCCCCTTGATGGCATAGGGACTGGCGTTGTCGCAATCGATGAGCATCGCGATGTGTCGTTTCTTTTCGTTCATTAATTTCCTTGGTTCTTTGGACAAAAGTTCATTGGGTAACCAGCTCGCAGAGGGCCTTTTGGATCGTCTCCAGCTCCCGGGGCTCCAGCGTGGCGATCCGCTTCTTGAGCCGCTGTTTGGAGAGGGTACGGATCTCGTAGATGCAGGCGTCACTCTCCCGATGGAGCTCTTCCCGTGGGGGCAGCGTCAGACGGTAGGGCAAGGTGTCGGGTTCGATCACCGTCGAGAGGGGGACGACCATGACCGTCTCCAGTATGGCGTTACTCTCTTCGTCGCTGAGCACCACGGCGGGACGCAGCTTGCCGATCTCCCCTCCTTTGGCCGG
Organism: uncultured Nitratifractor sp.; assembly: GCA_964525335.1. GTDB lineage: Bacteria > Campylobacterota > Campylobacteria > Campylobacterales > Sulfurovaceae > Nitratifractor. The sequence continues at coordinate 1,898 of CAZGGT010000011.1, forward strand.
ATTGAAGTCGGTCAGCCAGATCTCGCCTCTACGCCAGACCGTCATCGATCGCTCCCTCGTTCACAGGGTCGCGTTTCTGGGCCCCGGCGACACGCCGAAGCTTCTCCCGGCGGTGCCGGCGCTCCATCGCATCGAGAAAACGTCGAAACTCCGACGCCATCGATACGGGGATGAAGTAGCCGACCTCCCGACGTTTGCGGCCGTCTGCGATCCTGATCACCTCGTCGCTCTGCGCCAACTCCGAAGAGCGGCGGAGCTCTGCCAACGTGATCGTAATCATCCAAATCCTTTTGTCATTTTGATTTGTCATATTATTATAGCATACTGTAAGAGCAGAGCAAAAAGTCATAAAACCCCTCACAAGCAAAAAACGAACTGCAAAATTTCCCCCAGGCTAAAATAAGGTGAAGTTTCCACTCCGGATCGGAAAAGGGGAGAAGAGTTTATATGGTCGATATCGAAAAACAGAAAAGGGAGATTGTAAAGCGGCTCGAACCGCATGAAAGAGAAGATCGTCGGAAACAACGTTTCCGACCTACGCGGCTTCACTTTTAACCATTCACTTTCCGGCCAACAGCCGGAACTCTACCCAACTACCCACTACCCGCTCTTGATACGCTAACGCGTATCAAGACATCCCCCCCTTGAGCTTCATCCGCTTCTCCAGCCGATGGCCGATGTAGGAGAGGATGGAGGTGACGGCGAAGTACATCGCCGCGACCACGAGCCAGGTCTCGAAGGGGCTGAAGGTATTGGCCACGATCTCCCGGCCCACCTTGGTCAGGTCGGTGATGGAGATGACCGAAACCAGAGAAGAGTCCTTGACCAGGGCGATGAGCTCTCCCACCAGGGCCGGAAGGGCGCGTTTGAGGGCCTGGGGCATAATGATGTAGGCCATGGTCTGGGTCCAATTCATTCCCAGGGATTTGGCCGCCTCGTACTGCCCCCGGTCGATGGACTGGATGGCGCCCCGGAGTACCTCGGCGATGTAGGCGCCGTAGAAGAGTCCCAGGGACATCGCTCCGGCGTAGAAGCGGGGCATTTCGAAAATGGTGGCGATGATAAAATAGAAGATGAAGATCTGCACCAGCAGAGGAGTCCCCCGGATCACCGTGATGTAAGCCGAGGCGATGTACTGGAGCACCGGATACTTGCTGATACGCATGAAGGCCAGGAGAATGGCGATGGCAAAGGCCAGCAGCGCCCCCAGGCCCGAGATCTTGAGGGTGACGATGAGGCCATTGATCAGGGGACCCGGCACCCAGTGCTTGGTCTCGGCCAGGGCATCCCCTTCGTAGACCTCCTCCCCGTCGGAGACTACCGGTTGGTACCCCTTGGGGATCTTCACCGTCTTTTTCTCGCCGTCGGCACCGACCAGAACGAGGCGATTCCCCTCGACTCGGACTGTCCCATCGAAATCGGCGGGAATCGTCTCGACCTTTTCGTAGGCGAAATATTTCGGGACGCTGTTCCACTTCCAGGAGTAGTTCATCTTCGTCGCGGCGACGAAGAGCCCTATCGCCAGAAACAGATAGAAAAGAGTCGCTCCCACCTTCCCGAAGGCGGGGCTCTCCAGCAGGCTACGACGAGGCTGGGGCATGGGTTACTGCACCCGCTTGAGCCACTTGCTGTCGATCATCCACTTTTTGTAGATCTTGTCGTAGCGGCCATCGTGCTTGATCTGGTAGAGGAAGTTGTTGAGCCAGTTGAGAAAGTCGGGGTCTCCCTTGCGGACCGCCCAGCCGAAAGGCTCGAACGTGAGGTCTTTGTCCCAATGGACGACACCGTGGCCCTTGCCTTTTTTGGCCATGAAGAGGACGTTGTAGGGTTTGTCGTAGATGAAGACGTCGGCCTTGCCGTTGAGGACTTCCTGGGCGGCGTCCGCTTCGGTCTCGAAGGTGCGGATCTTGGCCTTTTTGAACATTTTGCGCGCGGCGATCTCCCCGGTGACCCCCAGTTTGGTGACGACGGTGATGTCGGGGCGGTCCAGGTCTTTCCAGCTCTTGGCCTTTTTGGCGATCTCCTCACGGACGATCAGAGTTTGACCCGCGGAGATGTAGGGGTGGGCGAAGTTGACCTTGAGGTTCCGCTTCTGGGTCATGGTCATTCCCGAGGCGATGATGTCGTATTTGCGGGTCAGAAGCCCCGCGATGATCCCGTCCCAGGCGGTGGGGACCAGCTTGAGCTTGACCCCCATCTCCTTGGCCATCAGGCGTACCATATCCACGTCGAAGCCGATGATATTGCCCTTTTTATCCTTCATCTCGAAAGGCATGTATCCGGGCTCCAGACCGACCCGCAGTTCGCCCCGTTTGATGATCTCGTTGAGGGTCGATTTCTCCCAGAGCTGGGGGTCGTCGGCCATGGCCGTCAGATTGAAGAGCACCAAGAGTGCCAGAAAGAACTTTTTCATGCGATATTTCTCCTCGATGGATTCGTGATTCCCGGCTCCGCTTCCGCGAAGCACCGCCTCCGAAAGCGCCCGCCGAAGCTCCCGGAGCTCCCGCGGGCGCTTTCCCCTCCTTCCCTCAGTGGGTGAGGATCTCCTTGAGGAACTTCTTCGCGCGCTCGCTTTTGGGCCGCTCGAAGAATTCCGTCGGGGTATCCTCCTCGATGATCACCCCCTCGTCCATGAAGACGATCCGGTCCCCCACCTCCTTGGCGAATCCCATCTCGTGGGTGACGCAGACGATGGTGTAGTTCTCCCTCGCCAGATCCCGCATGACATCCAGAACCCCGCCGATCATTTCCGGGTCCAGAGCGCTGGTGGGCTCGTCGAAGAGGAGGATCTTGGGTTCCATGGCCAGGGTCCGGGCGATGGCGACCCGCTGCTTCTGCCCGCCACTGAGAGCGCTGGGGTAGTCGTGAGCCTTGTGGGCCAGCCCCACCCGCTCCAGTAGAGCCATTCCCCGCTCTTCCGCCTCTTTCTTCGGCACCTTCTTCACCTTGTTCTGGGCGATGGTGATATTTTCCAATATGGTCAGATGGGGAAAAAGGTTGAAGTGCTGGAAGACCATCCCCGC
>CAZGGT010000012.1:0-2683 GCA_964525335.1 uncultured Nitratifractor sp.
GCCTTCGAACTGGACGAAATCGTCTCCTACATCAAGGAGAAGTTCCCCCGCTGGAGCGAAGAGGCGGAGGTGAGCGTGGAGATCGACCCCCGCTTCTTCAACGAGGATCAGATGAAGGTCTTCCGGGAGCACGGTTTCAACCGCATCAGCTTCGGCGTGCAGGATTTCGATCCGAAGGTCCAGGAGGAGATCCACCGCCACCAGCCCTACGAACTGACCCGCGCCGCCGTGGAGCTGGCCCGCCGCTACGGGATCGAGAGCATCAACACCGACCTGATCTACGGCCTCCCCTACCAGACCCTGGAGAGCTTCAGGGAGACCCTCCGCCTCGCCCGCAGCCTCGACCCTGACCGCCTGGCGGTCTTCAACTACGCCCACGTCCCCTGGCTCAAAAAGACCATGCGCAAGTTCGACGAGACCACCATCCCCGCCCCCGAGGTGAAGCTGGCGATCCTCCAGTACACCATCGACTACCTCACCTCCGAGGGGTACGAGATGATCGGGATGGACCACTTCGCCAAGCCCGAGGACGAGCTCTTCGGCGCCATCGCCAAGGGGGAGCTCCACCGGAACTTCCAGGGCTACACCACCAAGGGGGGCGCCAACCTCATCGGCATCGGCCTCACCAGCATCGGCGAGGGGCGGCGCTACTACGCCCAGAACACCAAGAAGATGCGCGAATACGAGGAGGCCATCGACGCGGGCCGCCTCCCCTACGAGCGGGGGGTCGCCCTCAGCGACGACGACCTCCTGCGCAAGAGCGTCATCATGGAGCTGATGGCCAACTTCAGCGTCGACATCCCCCGGGTGGAGCGGGAGTTCGGCATCGACTTCGCCGACTACTTCGCCGACGCCCTGGAGGCCCTGAAGGAGTTCGAGGAGGCGGGGCTCCTGACCCTGAGCCCCGAACGCATCGCCGTGGAGCCCACCGGCACCCTCCTCATCCGCAACATCGCCATGCCCTTCGACGCCTACATGAAAAAGTACGAGGGAAACAAAAAGAGCTTCTCCAAGACGGTCTGAGCCTTACGACGGTTCCGCCCGCTCGCTCCCCAGCATCTTCTCCGCCTCCTCGGCATCGTAGGTGCGCATCTCGCCCCTTTCGATCTTCCGACTGATCCGATCGGCGATCTCTCCATCGGTACGGTATTCCGGGAGCGTAGCTCCCCGCTCCGTCCTGTCCCGGACTTCCTTCGCCTCCTCTTCCCGCTCTCTTTCCACGGCCGCAATCTCCTTTGCCCTCCCCATTTCGACTTCCCTCTTTTTCCTGCGATTGTATAACGGCTATGAAGATATTGACAACTCTCCGGAACTTTTCGATAAAATCAGCGAAGTTTTATCGAAAGTAGACTATTTTCCGGCCAAACCATCCAAGGAGCCTTCGTGAACGCCTCCGGACCCTTCCGTTTCACCGCCGTCAGCGACGAATGCATCAAGTGCGGAAAGTGCATTCCCGTCTGCACCATCCACCAGGTCCACCCCGACGAGGTCACCTCTCCCCGGGGCTTCATCGACCTGCTGGGGGCCTACGAGCGGGGGGAGCTGGAGCTGGACCGCACCGCCAAGGATATCTTCGAGAGTTGCTTCCTCTGCACCGCCTGCACCGAGGTCTGCCCCAACTCGCTGCCCACCGACATGGTGATCGAGGAGGTGCGCCGGGATATCGCCGAGAAGTACGGCATCGCCTGGTTCAAGCGGGCCTTTTTCCTGCTGCTGCGCCACCGCTGGCTCATGGATCTGATGATGAAGCTGGGCTACACCTTCCGCACCTGCGGCTTCGCCGAAGAACCCAAACAGGGCGGGATGATCCCCCGCTTCCGGATGCCCATCATCAAGAGCGGCCGCCTTCTCCCCAGCCTCGCCAAGACCAGCTTTCTCAACCGCTACCCCGAGGAGGTGCCCCACGGGGGCAAGCGGCGGGTGGCGATCTTCATCGGCTGCCTGGCCAACTACAACTACACCGGCATCGGCGACAGCCTCCTGGCGATCCTCGAAGAGCTGGAGATCGACGCCTTCATCCCCAAAAAGCAGAAGTGCTGCGCCGCCCCCGCCTACTTCACCGGCGACTTCTACACCGTCGAAACCCTGGCCAAGGAGAACATCGAATACTTCGAGAGCTTCATCGACGAGGTCGAAGCGATCCTCATCCCCGAAGCGACCTGCTCGGCGATGATCAAGCACGACTGGGAGGTCTTCTTCCGCAACCGGGGGATGGACGACTGGGCCGAGCGGGCCGCCAAGCTCAACGAAAAGATCTTCATGGCCACCGAATGGCTGGAGAAGCGCACCGACCTGGGAGCGCGCCTGGAGCGGCTGGGGGTGCGGATGGAGGAGCGCGTCACCTACCACGACGCCTGCCACGCCAAAAAGGTCCAAAACATCTGGAAAGAGCCCCGTAAGCTGTTAGAGAAGAACTACCAGATCGAGGAGATGAGCGACCCCAACCGCTGCTGCGGCTTCGGAGGGGTGACGATGCAGACCGAGAAGTACCACCTGGCCGAAGCCGCGGGCAAACCCAAAGCGGCCATGATCGGAGAGACCGGAGCCGAAATCGTCAGCGCCGAGTGCAGCGCCTGCCGGATGCAGATCTCCAACTCCCTCCACCAGGCCGGCGTGGAAGCGGTCTTCAAAAACCCGGTGGAGCTCATCGCCGAAGCTCTGAGAGAGGGGAGGGAAAAAGCGG
>CAZGGT010000013.1:0-11209 GCA_964525335.1 uncultured Nitratifractor sp.
GACGGCGTTTTGGAAATGGGAGGGCTTGCGCAGCGCGCGCTCGATCCCGGGGGAGCTCACCTCCAGGAAATAGTTGCCGCTGACGGGAGGATGGACATCCAGCAGCGGGGAGAGGTCGTTGGAGATCTCGGCGCAGGTGTCCAGATCCACCCCGCCCTCTTTGGTGATGTAGACCCGATAGATGGTCTGATCGTTCTCTTTGACCGTTTCGGTATCGTAGAACTCCGCGCCGTGGCTGCGGACGATTTTGGCGATCTGCTCCTCAAGATCCATCACCGATCTCCTTCTCGATCTTTTTGAAGAGTGCGTCCATTCGGCTGATCCGGTCCAGCTCGTCATCGAATTCGAAGGTGAAGTTGGGGGCCTTGTACCACCCCTCGCTCTCTTTGATGTAGGTTTTGAGATAGCCGGCGACCTTGCGCAGCTGCTTCAGGGCCTCCTCCTGCTCCTCGGGTTCGATCCCCGTAGGATCCAGGAAGACCCGGGCGTCGTAGCGTCCGCGGCTGCACAGAACCTCGGTGACGATCAGGGCGTTGATGCGGGAGTCCTCCAGGGTGCTCAGCGCTTCGGGGATCCGTTCCCGGAGGACCGACTCGGTCCGTTTGCGCTTGATCTCGGCCTGGTTCATAGGGTCGCCTGCTCCTCCACCTCTTTGAAGGTCTCGATGACGTCACCGACTTTGATGTCGTTGAAGTTCTCCAGCATGATCCCGCACTCGAAGCCGGCCCGGACCTCTTTGGCATCTTCGCTGAAGCGCTTGAGGGAGCTGATGCGGCTGGTGTAGACCACGACGCCGTCCCGGATGAGCCGGGCGCCGGCGTTGCGCTCGATGACTCCGTCGGTGACCATACAGCCGGCGATGGTGCCGACTTTGGCGACGGTGAAGGTCTCCCGGACCTCCGCCTGGCCAGTCACCTCTTCGGTGATGACGGGGCTCATGAGACCGCTGAGCAGCGCCTTGACGTCGTCGATCAGATCGTAGATGATGGAGTAGGTCTTGATCTCCACCCCCAGGTCCTGGGCCTTCTTTTTGACCGCGCCGGTTGGGCGGACGTTGAAGCCCAGGATGAGGGCGTTCTCGCTGGCGTCGGCCAGGAGTACATCGCTCTCGGTGATGCCCCCGACTCCCCCGTGGATCACCTCGACCTTGACCTCTTCGTTTTTCAGGTCCGCCAGGGCCGATTTGATCGCCTCCAGGGAGCCCTGGACGTCGGCCTTGACCACCAGGGGAAGTTTCTTGATCTTTCCTTCGGCGATGAGGCTGCCCAGCTCGTCGATGGAGACTTTGGTGCTCTTGGAGAGCTCTTTGGCCCGGGCGTACTCTTTGCGCTTGTCGGCCAGCTCTTTGGCCTCTTTCTCGCTCTCCATCGCCACCAGGACCTCACCCGCCTGGGGCACCTCGTGGAGCCCCACGACGGCGGCGGGGGTGCTGGGACCGATCTCCTTGGCCCGGCTGCCGTCGTCGAGGATCAGAGTCCGGACCCGTCCGTAGGTGGTTCCGACGATGACGTTGTCCCCGACGTGGAGGGTACCGTTCTTGACGATGACGTTGGCCACGGGGCCGAAGCCCTTCTCCACGGAACTCTCGATGACGATCGCTTTGGCCCGGCGGGTGGGATCGGCGGTGAGTTCCATCACTTCGGCCTGGAGCAGGATCGTCTCCAGGAGCTCGTCGATCCCCTCTCCGGTATGGGCGGAAACCTCCACGAACTCGTACTCCCCGCCCCAGTCGACGGGGAGGATCCCCATCTCGGCCAGCTGGGATTTGACGTTGTCGGGGTTGGCCGTGGGTTTGTCGATCTTGTTGACGGCGATGATGATGGGAACCCCCGCCGCCTGGGCGTGGGAGATCGACTCTCTGGTCTCGGGCATCCCCCCGTCGTCGGCGGCGACCACGATGATGGCGATGTCGGTCGCCTGGGCGCCCCGGGCCCGCATCTCGGTAAAGGCGGAGTGGCCGGGGGTGTCGATGAAGGTGATCTTCTGCCCGTCTTTCTCCACCTGGTAGGCGCCGACATGCTGGGTGATTCCCCCCGCTTCGCCGGCGGCGACTTTGGAAGAGCGGATGTAATCCAGCAACGAAGTCTTTCCGTGGTCGACGTGTCCCATGACGGTAATGACGGGAGGACGGGGCTCTTCGACGCTGTTGGGCTCCTCGTCGTAAGCCGCCACGTAATCCAGCTCGTCGAGGGGGTTGATGGTCTCGACCTGTACGTCGAACTCCTCGGCGAGGATCTCGATCGCGTCTTTGTCCAGGAAATCGTTCTTGGTCACCATGGTCCCTAGGGAGAAGAGGACCTTCACCACCTCTCCGACACTTTTGCCGACCTTTTCGGCGAACTCGTATACACGCACATCTTCGGGAATTCGTACCACGCTGACCTTTTCACTGCTTTCTTGTTTTTGATACTTGCGGCGTTTGCCGCCTCGGCGGATGCCCCGGCCTCCGGGACGGTTGGGGAAGCGGCGCTGTTGGGTACCGCCGATCCCCTGGGCCGCCCGGCGCTTGGCCTCGGCCCGGCGCCGCTCTTCCTGACGCTGCTGCTCTTCGAAAATCGTCTTGTCGGAGAAGTCGAGAAGGACCACTTCCTGCTCTTCGAAGAGTTCGACGGTGCCGCCCAGATCCCGGTCGCCCAGGATCTCCAGGCGTTCGCCGGTGGTTTTGGCCTCGGCGGGGGTCTTCTTTTTCTTTTTTTTGGAAGCGGAAGGAGAGACATCGGTGAGGGAAAGCTTTTTCGCCTTGGAGGGGGCGGGCTTGGCTTTTTTGACGATGGTGATCCCCTTCTTGCGCAGGGGCGCGCGGCGGGGTTCTCTCGCGACGTTCTCCGCCGCCAGCTCCTCGGCACTCTTCTTGGCGACGGCGGTGATCCCCTTGCGCTTGGTGGGGGCCTTTTTCACCGGGGCCGTTTCGGCGGGTTTCTTCGCCTCCGCTTCCGCTTCGGGAACGGGGATCTCGGGTTCGGGAGCCGCCGGCGCCTCCGTCTCGGGAACCGCTTCGGACGCGTGCTCTTCGACCGGGGCGGCGGGCGCTTCACTCTTCGCCTCCTCGGGCGCCTCCTCGGCTTCTTTGGTCGTCGCCGTTTCGGCCGGCGCTTCCTCGGCACTCTCGACGGCCTCGACGGGTTCTTCCGGAGCGGGTTCGGGAGTACCGGGAGCGCTGCTCTCTTCGGGAGTCTCTTCGGAAACCGAAACCGCCTCGGCCGCCTTCGATGCTCCTCCGGGTCTGGGAAGCCCCTTGGGCCACTGCCCCGTCAGAGCGTAGTCCATCAGCATCTCTGCCTGATCGAGGGTAACGGAGCTGCCCGCCACTTTGACCTTGAACCCCAGTTCTTTGGCCTTGGCCAGAAGCTCGCTGTTGGACATCCCCGCTTCTTCGGCGATCTCCTGGATTTTGACTTTATCCATCCGTGTTGTACTCCTTTAGTAACTTGACGAGATCCGCCTCCTCGATTCGGAAACGTTTCGCCATCTTCCTGATTCGTTTGATGTCCTGACTGCAGGTACGGCAGATATAGCTGCTGCGACCCATACCCCGGTAGGGAACGACCCGCCCACCGTCAAACTGTATTCGTATCAATGCGCTCTGGGATTCTCTGTTTCTGCAGGCAATACACATTCGAATAGGATGATTTTTCACGGCCATTATACCAAAAAACTCAGGACTTTCCTATGACGCCCACGTTATCCAGGCCGTGGGTCATGATGCGGAACTGGGGGAACCGCTCGGCGAGGGCTTCGGCGATACCCGGGGCGTCGTCGGCGTAGGCCAGGGTGAAAAAGGTCGAACCGCTTCCCGAGAGGGTGCTCATGAGAGCCCCCTTCTCCAGGGCCAGTTTCTGGACGGCAAAGAGCTCGGGCATGATCTTCATGCGCCGTTCCTGATGGACCCGGTCCTTTGCGGCGATCCGCAGCTGGTCCCAGGATTCGCTCATGAAAAGGGCCGTCATGTAGGCGGCGTGGGAAAGGTTGAAGACGAGCTCCTCCTTGGTGTAGTGCTTGGGCAGTACGTTCCGGGAGCGGTTGGTGGAGATGGTCCGGTCGGGCACCGTCAGCACCGCCCGCAGGTAGGAAGGAAGCCGCCGTTTCTTGCTGTAAACCCGGTCCCCTTCGAGGCAGGCGACGTTGAAGCCGCCCATGACGGCGGGGGTAATGTTGTCGGGGTGGTGTTCGTAACGCAGCGCCAGGTTGAGGATCTTGCGCTTGTTGTACTTGACCCCCGCGGCGACATGGGCGGCGGTGATGGCGGCCACGATCACCGCCGAGGAGCTCCCCAGCCCCCGGGAGATGGGAATGCGGTTGGTGAATTCGAAGCGAAAGACCGGCTGTTTGCCCCCGGTCATCCGGCGATACTGCTCGTTGAAGATATGGAGGAACAGGGTGTTGCGCTTGATCTTGGGGTTCTCCGCCCCCTCTCCCCGGGTGGAGACACTGAGAAAACGGGAGGGCTTGATGACGATCTCGTTGCGCAGATCGATAGCAAGCCCCAGGCTGTCGAAGCCGGGCCCCAGATTGGCACTGGTGGCGGGAACGCTGATGAACACGATGGACCTTTTTTATGCTAGACGGCAGGCAGTCGATAGTCGGGCCGGTTGTCCGGCTCCCGTTTCAGTGCTTCCAGAGAAGAAGGAAACGAGAACTCCTGCGCGATGGGTTCTTGGAAATTTTTCGTCATTATAGTCTCTTTTTCCTTGACGAAATAGAGGCGTCCCATCGCCTTGAGGGGGCGGCCGCCGTTGAGGGCGAAGGCACTGACGGCTCCGAAGGGAATCCCCCGCAGCAGTTCCAGGGTGCGCAGGGTGATGTAGGCGAGTTTGATCCCCATCTGGCTGCCGGGACCGTTGACGTAGAGAATCTCCGCGGGGGGCTCCTCCTCCAACAGCCGGTCCAATTCCGTCACCAGCCAGTCGGAGGCGTACCCTTCCCGTTCCCAGCTCCGCTCCAGCTCCCCCTTCCGATAGAGCGCGAACTGCAGGGGAGAGGCGACGGGGTTGACGACGAGGACGGTCTCAGGCGAAGCAGCGTTCATACTGGGGGCTCCGGATCTGTTCCAGGGCCACGATCTCGTAGTGGGCTTCATCGGCGAGGACCGCCTTGGTGAGCTGATGGTTGAGACCGTGGCTGCCGGCGAAGGAGCGGTAGCGACCCAAAACGTTATACCCCGTCACCATCATGTCCCCCATGGCGTCGAGGATCTTATGGCGGACAAACTCGTCGGAATAGCGGAGTCCCTCGGGATTGAGGACCTTGTGTTCATCCAGACCGATGGCGTTTTTGAGGCTGGCGCCCAGGGCGAGGTTTTGGCTCTGGAGGTACTGGATGTCCCGGGCGAAACCGAAGGTCCGGGCCCGGGCAATCTCTTCGAGATACTCCGAAAGGCTGAAATCGAACCGGTAACGCTGGCGTCCGATGGCCGGGTGGTCGAAGTCGATCTCGAAATCGAACTCGATCCCCTCCCCCGGCTCCAGCCGGACGAATTTCGCCCCGTCACGCACCTCCACCGGCTCCCGGATCCGCAGGAACTTCTTGGGAGCTTCCAGGGTACGGATCCCCGCCTCCTCCAGCAGCAGGCAGAAGGAGATGGCGCTGCCGTCCATGATGGGCATCTCGTTCCCCTCCAGGATCACCCGGAGGTTGTCGATGCCGTAGGCGTAGAGGGCGGAGAGAAAGTGCTCGATGGTGGAGATGTAACCGTCGGGTGCGCCGATGACCGTCGCCATCCGGGTATCGATGACGGCGGAGGGAGAGAGGGGAATGCTGCGCCCCAGATCGCTGCGATAGAAAATGATACCGCTGTCGGCGTCGAGGGGTTCGATCCGCAGGTGGATCGATTCACCTTTGTGCAGACCGATCCCCACCACTTCGACCGGTTTGGCGATGGTACGCTGGAACATCTTTCCCCTTTTTTCTCCACATGACGGAGTCTTTCGCTTTTATTCTACCATAATTGTGTGGGAGCGAAAAGCTGAGAGCGGAGAGCGGGAGAGCGATGTGCGCGATCGCGGGAGATCCTCAGCCTCCGTGCTTGCGACGGATGATCCGGTCCGCCCGTTCCATGACCCGGTTGATATGGCTTTCGATCCAGTTTTGTTTCATCCAATCCATGGGAAGCACCTCCACCCCCTGTACCAGGATACCGAAGTGGAGGTGATCCCCGAGTGCGAGCCCGGTTTTGCCGGTCTTGGCGATCACCTGCCCGGCGGCGACATGTTCCCCCTCGCTCACCAGAACCTGGGAGCAATGTCCGTAGAGGGTATAGAGACCGAAGCCGTGGTCGAGGATCGGCATGTTGCCGTAGATCCCGTTGTAGCCGGCGAAGACCACCGTCGCGGGGTTGGAGCTTCGGATGGGAGCGTGGCGGACGCTGGCCAGGTCGTAGCCCATGTGGTAGGAGCCCGAAATCTCCCGGCTCCGCTCTTTGTAATAGTAGTGGCGTTCGTCTCCGAAGCTGGCGACCCGCTTGGCGTTTTTGAGGGGATAGAACGCCTTGAGCTTCCAGCGACCGAAATCCACGGAGGTGGGCCGCGCGGTCTTCTCGTGGATCAGCCGCTCGTTGGCGGTGCGCATCCCTTCGTTGACCGCCCTGAAACGGGGCAGACGCCCCGTGACCCGGGAGGCGTTTTCGTCTTCCTGGGCGATTTCGGCGATCTTTCCGTCGAGGAAACGATCACTCAGACCGATCCAGGAGGTTTTGTACTCCTTGTAGTTCTTTTCGAAGGGAATGTTCAGGACCTTCCGATTGCCCGAGCGGTCGGTGGCCACGATGCGGGGCTGGAATTTTTCCATCCGAAACGGCCAGGCGAGAAGGGTCGCCCAGTACCCCTTCTCCCGATAGGGAAGGACCTGGAAGCGCTTCGCCCCCACCTGGACGTAGACCTCCTTGAGATTGGGGTCCGTCGCCCGGAAAATCACCAGAGCGCTTCCGCCCCGGACGATGCTGGGACTGCGGGAGAGGATCGAGACCTTCGGCGGCTCGGTATCCACCAGGATCCGGGCCCCGGCCCGGGCCCGATTCCCCTTCCCGAGGTTCCAGAGACTCCGGTCCCGCGCCAGAACCGTCAGATGCCAGACCTTTGTTCGGGGATCGAGGCCGCTCCGTTTGGGGAGGACGATGTCCACTTCCGCCTCTTTGAGAGGTTCGCTGAAGCGTCCGGAAGCGACCAGCACCCGTTTCTTCCCGTCGCTGAGAACCGCCTGATAGCTTCCCAGGGCGTGATTGTCCCGCAGCGTGACCCGAACCACTTTGCCCGGGCTCCAGTAGAAACTCTTTTGGATCTTCACCTGCGGGGGCACCCGTTCGAACCTGGGCGAGAGGTAGAGATAGCCCGCCGCTCCCCCGAGGGTCAGCAGCAGAATCAGGAAGATCCAGAGTCCCGTCCGGCTTTTGCGCCGTCGTCCGTATCGATAATTGCGTCTCATCGTCGTGTGAGTATTCCTTCGTTTTTAATTCTCTGAAGCAGGAGCCCGATCAGTTCCTCCATGCCGTATTCCGCCGTCTCGAATCCCGCCGCCTCCCGGTGACCGCCGCCGCCAAACGCCTGGGCCAGCGGCAATACGTCGGCACCCTTGGACCGCAGCGACACCTTGATCCGATCCTGCCGCTCCACCACCAGGATCGCCAGCTCCACCGTCACCAGGGAACGGGCATAGTCCACCAGGCCGTCGAGATCGCTGTAACGGGCCCCGGTGACGGCCAGATCCTCCCGGGTCACCCGCATCACCGCCACCTGTCCTTCGGCGTAGAGTCTCAGAGAGTCCAGGACCCGTCCCAGAACCCGCAGCGAAGCCAGGGAACGGCGCTGGAGCATCGCCTGGGCGATGGCCGCCGGTTCCGCACCCAGCCCGATGAGTTCCCGGGCCAGTTCGAAGCTCTCCGCCGTCACGTTTCCGGTGGTGAAGTAGCGGGTGTCGGAAATCAGAGCCGCGTAGAAGGCCACCGCCGTCTCCCGGGGAATGGTAAAAAGCGGGGCCAGAAACCGGAACGCCACCTCTGAACTGCTCACCGCCGTCGGCCGGACCAGGTTCAGGGTCCCGTAGCCGGTATTGCTGGGATGATGATCGAGGTTGACGATGCTCCGTCCCGTGAGCTCGAAGCCCAGGCGATCGAGGCTCCCGCAGTCGCAGGCGATGATCAGCGAATCGTCGAAGTCGATTTTCCGTTTGATCTTTTCGAATCCGGGAAGAAAGTCGAGATGCCGGGGCAGATCCGCCGTCGCGTTGGCCACCTCCACCCGATGCCCCTCCCGGCGAAGCAGCGCGTAGATCCCCAGTGAGGTCCCCAGAGCGTCGGCATCGGGCTGGATATGGGAGAGAACCGTCACGCTGCGGTGGGAAGCCAGCAATTCCCGAAAACGATCCCGCTCCTCCGGCGTAAAGTGGAGAGACTCCCCCGGCTTCACGATTGGATCCTCATGGAGAGATCGGGCCAGACCGCCTGATGGATGATGCTTCCGGAACTGATGGCGTCGACACCCGTGGCGGCGATCGCCTCGATCGTCTCCAGGGTCACGTTGCCGCTGGCCTCGAGCAGCACATGGGGGGCATGGGCATCCCGCCAGGCCACCACCTCCCGGATCGCCTCCGGGGGCATGTTGTCGCACATGACGATCTCGGCCCCGGCGGCCATCGCCCGCCGGGCCATCTCCAGATCTTCACACTCCACCTCGATCTTGGCGGTGAAGGGAATCTTGCGCCGGATCGCGTTCATGAAGGCTTCGAGGTCGTCGATGGTCCGCAAATGGGTGTCTTTGAGCATCAGGCAGTCGTCGAGACCCATCCGGTGGTTCTGCCCTCCGCCGCAGCGGACGGCGTACTTTTCGAACGCCCTCAGCCCCGGGCGGGTCTTGCGGGTGTCGAGAAGGACGCAGTCGTATCCCCGCAGTTTCGCTGCGTATTTCGCCGTCAGGGTCGCGATCCCGCTGGCGTGGAGCGCGAAGTCGAGGATGCTCCGCTCCAGGCTCAGCAGGTCCCGGCTCTCCCCCGTGATCTCCAGGAGCCGGTCGCCGGGAACGAACGGCTCCCCATCCGCGATCCTCCACCGGAGGGAAATGTCGTAGAGATCCTCGACGACTTCGATATATTCCCGCCCGGCAAAGACCCCCTCGCTCTTGGCCAGGATCTGTGCCGTGACGGGTCGGGAATCGGCGATCCGGGCAAAAAGATCCCCCCGCCCCAGATCCTCTTCGATGGCCCGCCGGACAAACTCTTCGATCAGACGATGGGAGACGTTCATCGCCGCCTCACTTGATCGCCAGCATCCGCTCGAGGGCGAGGCGGGCGTAGTGGACCGTCTCCTCGTCCACCTGAATCTCGTTGACGGGCGTCCCCTCCTCGATCGATCGGAGGGTGTGGTAGAGATCCTCCAGGGTCGTCTCGTTCATGGTGGGACACTCGGGCTTGGTGGAGGAGAGGACGTAGGTGTTCTTTTCCCGCATCCGTCGGACCAGGTTGTATTCGGTCCCCACCGCCACCTTCTGCTCCGGATCGAGTTCGGCGACGTATCGGATGAGCTGGGAAGTGGAGCCGGTAAAATCGGCCACCGCCACCACCCGGGGATCGCACTCGGGGTGGACGGCGATCTTGATGCCGGGATATTTCTTCCGATAGAAGGCCACGTCGTCCACGGTAAAGAGCTGGTGGACGGAGCAGAACCCGTTGAAACAGAGAATATCGGCCTCTTTGGGATCACACCCCTTCTCCCCGACGACACAGGATTTGAGCCCCATCATGTTGGCAACGTTCTGCCCCAGGCAGCGATCGGGGACAAAGAGAATCTTCTTGCCGCTCTCGAGCCCCTTTTCGATGATCTTCACGGCATTGGAACTGGTACAGACCAGTCCCCCCATCTTTCCGACTTTGGCCTTGACCGTGGCGTCGGAGTTGATGTAGGTGATGGGAAGCAGATCCTCCCGGCTCACGCCCCCCGCTTCGATCGCCTCCACGGTGTCGTCGTAGTAGCTGCCGTCGATCATCCGGGCCATGGCGCAACAGGCGATTTTGGGCATGAGCACCCGCTTCTCGGGGGCGATCACCTTGACGCTCTGTCCCATGAACCCCACGCCGCAGAAGACCACCCAGGGGTTGGGATCCTCCTGGCAGCGGCGGGCCAGTTCCAGGCTGTCTCCCGTGATATCGGCCATCTCGAAGACCTCGTCCCGCTGGTAATAGTGGGCGACGACGGTCACGTCCAGTTTCTTTTTCATGCGCTCGATTTCGGCGCGATAATCGGTCTGTGCAGTCACTGGATATCCCTTTCCGAAAATTTATGAATTATACACTATGAAAACTATCGCGCCCACTTTTCGATAAAATACGTCCCGGAACGAACGGAACGATCCCGTATCCGGATTACCCCAACGTGAGGACCTGCCTTCATGGAACTGCTTGCCAACTCCAATATCCAGCTCTACCTCGCCGCCTACCTCATCGCCGGCATTCCCTTCGGTTATCTCCTGGCCAAATTTTTCGCCGGAGTCGATATCAAAGCGGAGGGCAGCGGCAATATCGGCGCCACCAACGTGTTGAGGGTCCTCAAGACGCGGGACCCCGCCCTGGCCAAAAAGCTGGGAGCCGCCACCCTCTTCCTCGACGCCGTCAAGGGGGTCGCGGTGATCCTCGTCGCCAAAGCCCTGGGCGCCGAAGCCAGCACTCTCTGGACCCTGGCGGTTCTCAGTGTCTGGGGACACTGCTTCAGTGTATTTCTCAATTTCGAAGGAGGCAAGGGGGTCGCCACCGGCTTCGGCGTGCTCCTGCTCCTGCTCCCCTGGCCCACCCTCATCGCCCTGGCCGCCTGGGCGCTCGCCGCCAAAACCATCAAAATCTCCTCCCTCTCCTCCCTCATCGCCCTGGCTACGCTGCTGATCGCCAGCTACCTCCTCTATCCCGAGGGGATTCCCGGCATCGGGACCCACGCCCCGGTCTGGATCATCGCCCTGACCGTCTTCTACAAACACATCCCCAATCTGATCCGCCTCTTCAAAAAGGAGGAGGCCCCCGTCGCATGACTGTCGCCATCCGGAACTTCCGTTTTCCCGTCATCATCGGCCTGCTCGACTTCGAACGGGAAACGGAACAGGAAATCGTCGTGGATCTGGAATTCGACTACGACTACCGCGACGGCGACTATCTCGACTACGCCGAGGTGGCCGAAACGGTCCGGGATGATCTGCGGCGGAACCGCTACGAACTCCTGGAGGAGGCTCTGCTGGGCCTC
>CAZGGT010000014.1:0-5008 GCA_964525335.1 uncultured Nitratifractor sp.
TGGATCCGATCCTCGTACACCTCGTAGACCAGGCGGTGTTCCCGGTCGATCCGCCTCGACCAGCATCCCTGGAGTTCGTAGCGCAGAGACTCCGGCTTGCCGGAGCCTTCGAAGGGGGTCCGTGCGATCTCCTTGAGAAGCCGGTTGATCTTTTGCAACATCTTTTTGTCCCGGCTCTGCCAGTAGAGATAATCTTCCCACGCCTCGGGGGTGAAAAGCAGATCCATCACGCTTCGGGGTCGAAGGCCCGCAGGTTCCCCTCTCTCGCATGGCTGAGAGAACGCAGCAGGCGCTCCCGGTTCGCCGGAGAGGCCAGCAGATGGGCCGTCTCTCTGAGGGCGTTGAAATGATCCAGGGAGAGGATCACCACATTCTCCCCGTTTTTCCTGTGAACGACGATCTCCTCCTCGTCCCGGCATACCCGATCGAAAATCGACTTGAGATTGTTACGCGCTTCCGTGAAATTGATCACATCCATCATTGAATCCTGTACAGAATTTTGTACATATTATAGGGCATTTTGACAGTCCTGTCAAAATGCCCAGTCGATAGTCGTTGGTCGATGGTCGATGGTCGATAGTACATTATGGGGTCGCCTTCGGCGACGATTTCAAAAGAAGGCGTTGCAAAGCAACGCAAACCAAAACTTTTCACTCTTCACTTTTAACTTTTAACTGGGCTTTGTCGTCCCCGACGACAAAGCCCCTGTCCATCCCCGCCAGATCCCGATAGAACCGGGCTCCTTCGATCCCTTCATCGGCGAAAAAAATCTCCATCGCCTCCCGCTGGTCGTAACCCATCTCGCAGACTACCGGAACCCCCCGTTCCCCTCCCAGGAGGACGATCTCCCGCAGCAGGGAGGCGCCGTCGCCGGGAGCGTAGAGGGCTTCGGGGGGCTCGTATTCCGCCACGTTGGGAGCCAGGGGAGTCCCCTCGGCGACGTAGGGGGGATTGGAGCAGATCAGCTCCACCTCCCCCACCCCCTCCAGTAGGGAGGCGCGACGGAGCTCCACCCTATCGGCCACGCCGAAACGCTCGGCGTTGAGGCGGGCGATCTCCAGGGCGGCGGGGCTGATGTCGGTGGCGACGATCTCCAGCCGGGGAAAGAGCCGGGCCAGGGTCACGCTCACCGCCCCGCTCCCCACCCCGATCTCGGCGATGCGCAGCAGGCCGAGGCGTCGGACCAGGGCCGAGACCTCGTCCACCAGCAGCTCCGTCTCGGGCCGGGGAATCAGCACCCCCGGCGCCACATGGAACTCCTCGGAGTAGAAACCGGCCCGCCCGGTGAGGTACTCCACCGGCTCGTGAGCCGCCCTCCGCTCCACCAGGGCGAAGAAGCCTTCGGGATCGGCCAGCTCCTCCCGGTCCCGCAGCAGCAGCGTCGCCCGTTCGCAGCCCAGATGGTAGGCCAGGAGGATCTCCGCCTCGTAACGGGGACGCTCGGCGGCATATCGAAGCCGTTCCGACGCTTGTTTCAATGCCGTATCGATCCGCCAGCTCATTTCAGAAACCCTTTCGATATTTGACAATCCCCAGGATCACGATCCGCCGCTCCTCTTCCCACACCTCATAGGGAATCACATATCCCCGATAAATCAAATCCCGGATCCGTTCCTCTTCGAAAAAGATCGACCGTCGAAAACGATAGGGGAAAAGCGCCAATCCTTCAACGCTCTGTTCCAGCCCGGCAAGAAAATTTCTCGCCGACTCCGGCGAATCTTCGGCAATGTACGCGACGATCTCCTTCAGATCCTGATGGAACCGTTCACTTTTCAGAATCTGCATGGTCCGATTCGATCATGTCGATCATCCGATAAAGCTCCTTCATTCCTTCCCCAAAAGGACGAAGCGGCTCCTTCCCCTTCCGTATCTCCTGATAGAGCCTCTGCATCGCTTGCCGTTTGTTCCGAAAGTCCGGATCATTTTTCAGTCGCTCTCGCTCCCGTTCCCAATAAGCATCCTGAAGTGCCTCATACTCCTCCCGGGGAAGGATCACCGCTTCGATCCGATTGTTCTTCAGGATCGCAATCTTCGACAGGCTTCGTTCCTTGAGCCGTGTTAGGTAGTTGCCGAAGCGTTTGGAGATCTCCGTCGCCGAAACCATTTCGCTGTTGGCATAGAGTGCCATTCACCCTCCTTCCGGAAAATTATCCGTACTATTTTCTTTATTATATCCCAAAAATGAGGGTCTCACTCTCTCTTCTCCCCCTCCCGATCGAGAAACTCGAAAATCCCCTCCCGGGGGAGTTCCGCGTCCATGTCGACCCGTTCCGGGTCGAAGCCCAGGGCCTCCAGCCGCTCCAGGATCGGGGGATGGGTGTGGTAGAAGCGTGAGTAGATGGGATCGGATTTGGGGAAACTCTTGTTTTCGCTCACCAGCTTCAGCAGGGCGGAGATGAGATGCTGCCGGCCGCCCACCTCGCTGCCGTAGCGGTCCGCTTCGTATTCGTTGTGGCGACTCAAGAGGCTCATCAGCGGGGTGTAGACGAAGCTCAGGACCGGCAGGAGCAGGATCATGAGGGCCAGCTGGACCCCGGGGGTGGGAGCGACCCCCATCTGGGCGTAGATCCCCTCGGGCAGATGGCCCAGGAGGTAGAAGGCGACGAAGAGAAAGCCCCCCATCATCGCCACGTTTTTCCAGATGTCGCCGTGCTTGTAATGGCCCAGTTCGTGGCCCAGGACCGCCAGGAGCTCCCGGTCGTTGAGTTTCTGAAGCAGGGTATCGAAGAGGACCACCCGCTTGGCCCTGCCCAGGCCGCCGAAGTAGGCGTTGAGCCGGCTGTCGCGTTTGCTGGCGTCCATGACGAAGATCCCGTCGCTGCGCAGCCCCGCCGCTTCCATCATCTCCTCGATCTTCCGGCGCAGATCCCCCTCGGGCAGGGGGGTGAATTTGTTGAAGAGGGGAGCGATGAGGGTCGGATAGATCAGGTTGACCAGGAGCGCCACGGCGAAGAGCAGCGCGAAGCCCCAGAGCCACCAGGAGGGCACTTCGGCGACGATCCAGGCCAGGGCGGAGAAAATCGCCCCGCCGAAAACGAGAAAAAGCGCGACGGATTTGAGGGTATCGACGAGGTACATCTTCGGCGTCATCTTGTTGAACCCGAAAGATTGGTCGATCCGGAACTTCCCGTAGAGCTCCAGGGGAAGGGTCGCCAGCCAGTTGATTGCGAAGAAGCCCAGGAGGAAAAGGACCGACTCCCCGACGGTTCCGTCGACGCCCGTGAGCCCCTGAAGCCAGGCGAAGCCGCCGTAGACCCACCAGAGAAAGAGCAGGTACTCCACGAAGCTCTCGACGATGGCCAGACGCTCCTTGGCCACGGCGTAGTTGCCGGCGACGTAGTAGCGCCCCTGGGGCATGAGGACCGGCGTACGCTTCTTTTCGACGTTGATGTAGCCGATCTGCATGACGGAGAGGTAGATCTTGACCAGAATGTAGAGGGAGTAGATCCCGATGACGACGCTCAGCACTTGCGGCTCCTGTCAATCCAGAGTAAATTTGTCAGAATATACCACGGGGAACTTAATGGGGGATTAACTCCCCTGCCGCCTCCCCGCGGCATTACGATATACTTGCTTCTACAGGCACGCGTTCGAAGCCGGATGACCCAAGGGGATTCCCTTCGTCCGAATCGAAAAAATCGATGATTTTTGCCGGAAAACAGACCGGTTCAGATACCGAAACATCCAAGGAGTGATCATGAATACCACCGACCGGACCCGCCGCGATACATTCTGGCAGATCGGAATCTTTCTCTCCGCCCTGCTGCTCTGGTTCAGCCCCGTTCCCCCGGGGCTGGAGCCAAACGCCTGGCACCTCTTCGTCATCTTCATCGCCGCCATCGTGGTGGTGATCGTCGACGCCCTGCCGATCCTCACCGCCGCCATCCTGGCCCTGGCCGCCGAAGTCCTCACCGGCACCCTCAAACCGGAGGAGGCCTACAGCGGCTTCAGCGAAGGCTTCATCCTCCTGATCATCGCCGCCTTCCTCATCGCCCGGGCGGTCATCACCTCGGGCCTGGGCAAGCGGATCGCCTTCCTGATCATCCGCAAATTCGGCAAATCGAGCCTGGGGCTCGCCTACTCGGTGATGGGCGCCGACATGCTCATCGCCCCCGCTTTCCCCAGCAACACCGCCCGCTCCGGGGTTCTCTTCCCCATCGTCAACTCCCTGGCCATCGACAGCGGCTCCCGGGTCGAGGACGGGACCCGCAAACGCCTGGGAAGCTTCCTGATGATGGCCTCCATGGCCGGCATCACCCTCTCCTCCTCCCTCTGGCTGACGGCCATGGCCGCCAATCCCGCCGGGGTCAAGATGGCGGAGAAGTACGACGTCCACATCAGCTACGCCGAGTGGGTCGTCGCCGCCTCCGTGCCGGTGATCCTCCTCTTCCTCATCATCCCCTGGGTCATCTACAAGATCTATCCTCCCGAGATCAAAGAGACCCCCGACGCCCCCCGGATCGCCGACGAAGCCCTCCGGGAGATGGGTCCCATGAGCCGCCACGAGAAGATCATGGCCAGCGTCTTCGTGGGCATGCTGGCCCTCTGGGTCGCCTCCGGCACCCTGGGCATCGACAAGACCGCCGTCGCCTTCCTCGGCCTGGGCATCCTCATGGTCACCGGCGTCTTCACCCTCAAGGATATGGCCGGGGAAGGGAACGCCCTGGCGACGCTGATCTGGTTTTCGATCCTCTACGCCATGAGCGTCTACCTCAACAAGTTCGGCTTCATGGGATGGCTGGGCGAACACATCTCCACGGCCCTGACAGGACTGAGCTGGCCGGTGGTCTACTTCACCCTGGTCATCAGCTACGTGCTCATCCACTACTTCTTCGTCTCCCAGACCGCCCAGATGCTGGCCCTCTTCCCGGTCTTCCTGGGCGTGGCCATCGAAGCGGGCGTCCCCGGCACCCTCATGGCCCTGATGCTCCTCTACGCCACCAACTTCAACGCCATCATCACCCCCCAGGGCTCCAGCGCCAACGTCATCTACGCCGGCAGCGGCTAT
>CAZGGT010000015.1:0-7359 GCA_964525335.1 uncultured Nitratifractor sp.
CCGGCCCGCCACACCCCCGCCGCCGCTCTCCTGGCCCGCAAACTCGACGCCCTGGTCATCCCGGTCTTCAGCCGGACGGAGGACTTCCGCCACTGGACGGTGAGCTTCCACGAACCGATCCTTGTGGAGAAGAGCGACGACGTCGACGAGGATATCCGCCGCCACGTCCAGGCCCAGGCCGACGTGACCGAAGAGGTCATCCGCCAAAAACCCGACGAGTGGCTCTGGCTCCACCAGCGCTGGAAAAACCAATACGAAGAGCTCTACCGTGTCCGCTGAATCTCTCTCCATCGTCATCCTGACCCGCGACAGCGAAAAACATCTCGCCGAGGTACTCGCCTCCGCCACGTTCGCCGACGAAGTGCTGATCCTCGACGGCGGCTCACAGGACCGGACCCCGGAGCTCGCCCGGAACGCGGGGGTCCGCATCGAAACGCAAACGGAGTGGCTGGGATTCGGCCGGCAGAAACAGCGGGCGGTGGAGCTGGCGGCCCACGACTGGATCTACGTACTGGACAGCGACGAAGTGATTCCCCCCGCCCTTCGGGAGGAGATCCTCGAAACGCTCCGCGATCCACGCCACGCCGGCTACCGCATCCCCCGGCTCAACCGCTTCTTCGGCAAAGCGATCCGCCACGGCGGCCTCTACCCCGACGCCACGCTCCGTCTCTTCGACCGGAGACGGGGAAGGTTTACCGACGACGCGGTCCACGAACGCGTCGTCGTGGAGGGAAGCGTCGGCGAACTCACCCACCCCATGCACCACTACGCCTACGACACGGTCGAGGAGTTCATCGCCAAGCAAAACCGATACTCCACCCTCGGCGCCAAGCCGAACCGCCTCAAGGCGATCGTCAATCCCTGGTGGACTTTTTTCCGGATGTATGTTATAAAGCGGGGGTTTCTCGACGGCTGGCACGGCTACCTCATCGCCAGGCTCTATGCCCAATACACTTTTTGGAAGTATGTCAAAGAATGAACGCAACTGAACCGATCCGTGTCCTCCATACCGAATGGTCCGACGGCTGGGGCGGCCAGGAGATCCGCATCGTCGAAGAGATGTGCGCGGTCCGGGAACGGGGGGTGGAGGTCTATCTCGCCTGCCGAAGCCACGCGAAGATCAAAGCCAGGGCCCAGGAGCGGGGAATCCCCGTCTTCACCCTCCCCTTCCGGGGCAACGCCGACCTGAAAACCCTCGCCGGACTGGTCCGCATCGTCCGCAAGCACGGCATCCACATCGTCAACACCCACAGCGGCAAAGATACCTGGGTCGGCGGGCTGGCAGCCAAAATCGCCGGAGCGAAGTTCATCCGCACCCGCCACCTCTCCAACCCCATCAACCCCAGCCGCCTCAACTTCATCAACTCCCTGGCCGATTTCGTCATCACCACCGGGGAGAGCGTCCGGCGCGATATGATCCGCAACAACCGGATCCCTCCGGAGAAAATCGCCTCCGTCCCCACCGGGATCGACGAACGACGCTTCTCTCCCGAATGTTGCGATCGGATGGAGATTCGTCAGAATCTAGGGATTCATCCCGAAGAAATCGCCATAGGCATAGTCGCCGTGCTGAGAGCGTTCAAACGACACGATCTGTTCCTCGATGCCGCTCGAATCCTCGCCCAACAACATTCGCATCTCCGTTTCCTGATCGTCGGAGACGGTCCGGGACGCGAACGAATCCAAACGCTGATTCGTGATAAGAGGCTGGAGGATCGGGTTCTCACACTCGGCCATGTCGAAAATCCGGAACAGATTTTACGTGCGTTGGATCTTTTTGTACTCAGCTCCGATTCCAAAGAAGGAGTTCCCCAATCAGTCATCCAGGCACTGATGATGGGACTTCCGGTTATCGCCACCGATGTCGGAAGCGTCCGGGATCTCTACAACGGCGAAAACTTTCTCCTGGTCGAACCTCGATCCGCTGAATCGATTGCCTCAGCTATCCAAACACTTCTCTCCTCTCCTCGACAACGGGAGGCTCTCGCCCGACATGCGAGAGAATCGGTACAAAAATTCACCCGGAACGGTATGGGTGCAAAGATATTCGAAATCTATCGGACTCTTCTCAACCGTACCGCGAACCACAAAAAAGGGATCCCGTCATGAACTGTACCCCCATCCCCCAGCGGGATAAATCCCACATCAATCTCACCTACATCACCCACTTCTACAACGATCAGGAAAATATCGATTCGGTCCTTTCGCTCCTGCGGGAGTATGAGAAGATGGATCCCGTTTTGCTTGATCAGATCCAGTTTGTCATCGTGGACGACGGCTCCCCCATCTCCTACGAAATTCCGGAGTTCGACCTCAATCTCACCTGGTTGAGAATCAGGGAAAACATCCCCTGGAACCAGGGAGGCGCCCGAAACCTCGGTGCCGTCTACGCCAAATCGGACAAGATCTTCATGACCGATCTGGATTGGCAAATCAATGAAGAGGCGTTTCGCTTCATGGTAGAGAAACGACGGCTGGGACGTACCGCCTACAAGATCCGGGAAAATGGACGCAAAAAAGGCCATTCCAATATGTGGTTCATGAGCCGGGCGCGCTTTTTTCGCTTTTTCGGATACGACGAACAGTTCAGCGGAGGATATGGAGGGGAAGATTATTTCTTCTACCGGATCCAAAAATATCACGGTACCCGATTCCGCTATATGCCTCACCGGTGTTTTTCGACCAATCGAACCCGCAACAAAACCATCGATCTCGAGACTTCCTACCACTCCCTGGAGCGGGACTACAGCCGTAACGACCTCGTAGGAGAACAGGTACGTCGGGAAATCCGTACCTACGGAGCCGAGCAGGGATACAGTCGGATCTTTCTCAATTTCAGCTGGGAGATCCTTGCCGACATGGATCGACCGATTCACCATTACAACAAACCTGAAGATCCGCTCTGGAAACCTCTCTGGTATCTGCGATGGATCGGAAACTATTGGTAGGGACGGATCGATGAGACAATCTCTGGAAAAAGCAACGTTCCACCCTCGCAATCGGGAACGATTCCTCTTGTGGATACCGACAAACGTTCCTGCATCCGTTTCGGACGTTTCGAAACTCCGACTCGAGAGGACACGATGAAAATTCTCATCATCAAATTGAGAAACATCGGTGATGTATTGTTGACGACTCCTCTCTTCTCGAATCTCAAACGCCAACGTCCGGATCTGATTCTCCATGCCCTCGTCAACGAAGGGACGGAAGAGATGTTGACCGAAAATCCCCATATCGACCGCATCCTTCTCTATCGACGCAATCGGCTCAGATCCTCCGGATGGAACAAACGACTCTCGGGAGAATTCGAACTTCTCAAAACTCTTCGGAACGAACGCTACGATCTGGCCATCAATCTCACCAATGGCGAACGTGGCCTCTATCTCTCCAAACTCGCCGGTATCCCCAAAGTCTACTCACAGAGGATCAAAAGCACTCCTTTTCTCAATCGATGGATCGACGAAACACTGCCCCATCTTCCCTGGGAACATATGGTCGATATAGGATTGGAACCGTTGCGTCTTTTCGGACTCGACCCTGATGAAAAACGGGTGGAACTCTATTGGGATCAACGGGTCGAAGCCGCAATCGATCACCTCTTTTCCGTTCACAAGCTCCATCGAAATGCGTTCATCCATATCCATCCCGTCAGCCGCTGGATGTTCAAATGTATCGACGATCGCTCTATGGCCATGCTCATCGATTATTGCCAGGAAGAACTCTCTCTTCCGGTCGTACTCACCGCCGCCCCTATCGAAAAGGAAAAGAACAAAATCGCTTCGATTCTTCAACTCTGCCGAAGTACGCCGATCGATCTTTCCGGAACCCTGACCCTGAAAGAGACTGCCGCTCTCAACGCCCGTTCCCTCTGTTTTGTCGGGGTCGATACTGCAATCATGCACATCAGTGCAGCCAACGACATTCCCGTGCTCGCTTTTTTCGGTCCCAGCAGCGCTTTCCAATGGGGTCCCTGGGACAACGATCTTATGCAAACAGGCTATCATCGACTGCGGGGAAATCAAACAATGGGACGCCACCGGGTACTTCAGCGTGACTGGCCTTGCGTCCCGTGCAATGCCGACGGTTGCCGAGGGAGTAAAATCAGTGACTGTCTATTGGGTTGGGATCCGGAGCGACTCCGAAACGAGATACGCGAGATGGTTTCTATGGCCCGTGAACGGCATCAGATTTTCTCCAGAAAATCATAAAGTTCCTTTGCCATTATCCGGTAGTTTCGATAACGCAGCAAAATCTCCCTTCCCCGCTTTCCCATCTCCTGCAAATGATTTTTCGGTAAATTCAACGCCCTCAAAAACTCCTCACGCAAGCGCTCTTCTTCGAAAGAAGCGAACAAACCGCTTTGTTCGTCAAACAGTCTACGACATTCGGGGATTTCACTCATCAGTGCCGGAATTCCCGCCTGATAATAATCCATTACTTTCGTAGGTGAAGCGACTCGATAAAGCCGATGTTCCGGCAAAACGAAAATTCCCAGATCATATTCCTGGGCCATACGGGAAATCAACGCCTCCCTGGGGATCACATCCCTCGTACGGACTTTTCCTTCCAGACCGGAAGGAAGAGCCCTCTTCAGCTCCTCCTTCTGGGCAGTAAACACATCGAGACTCCACGGCAATTCTTTCAATGGAACCAGTGCCCGGAGAAATCGGTCGAATGATCGAAGAGGATCTACAGTCCCGATGTATACACAACGAAGTTCATCCTTTCGGGACACTCCCTCTCTCCCCTGGGGGAGCTCTTCCGGATCGATACCCATAGGAAGAGGAAAAACGGGAGTCACCAATTTCGGATAGAACTCCCGGACCATCTCCTCGGAAATCGGAAGGAAAAAATCACTCGATCGAAGATTATACTCTTCAAATCGTCGCCGGATTCCATATTCGATCTTTTTCCTCCAAAGGGCACGCCCCTCCTTTTCCGCTTGATGGAGCCGACGGTAGGAGTGGGGGAATGTCAATTGAAACCCTATCTTCCCCTTGAAAGTTTTTCCCACCCCCCGGCGAAGACGAAAAAAGAGATCGAAACGGTTTCGGACAATGATCCGGTCATACGGTTCCGGATCGATGAATCTCAAAGGGTCACGCCGGGCGGATACGGGTACCAGAATCCCTTCTTCATTTTTTATACTTTCTCCCCTTTTATCACGGGAAAAACGAACGATATCGACATGACAATGATTGCGCAGATATCGACCGAAAAGAAGATCGATAGCACTCTCTCCGCTTCCCTCCTCTTTATCGGTGAAATAGAGGACTCGCTTCATGTTCTTTGTTCCATCCTTCCAATGCCTCTGTTCCGAATCTCCCTTCGAATGAACTCCATCAATTCGTAATCTCTGCGATACCACTGACGGAGATTATGTACCGCTCTGTCGGAAAGATGTCGATCGATATTCGTGGGATTTCTATGACTCCGTACTTCATCTTTCGGCGGGGCATATTTCTTTGGAATTCCAAGAAGTTTTCTGAGCCGCTCAAACTCTTCGTCATATTGTTCCTGAAAGCCTACAAAAAGTACATCGTCGATTCTCTCCAAAAAATACTCCTCATCTCCGATCCATTCCCACATCGGCTTTCGAACATGAGCGATACTTCGCATGGCATCCTCCGCCGCCTCTCGAAGCGAAGGATCCTCACTATCCAGACCCTCCGCCAATTCATTGGCCGTTTGGAATCTGGCGAACGCCCGGGCTTCGCCTTCGGACCAGGGAGCGTAGTACCGGGGACGGTCTTCCCGTTGACGACCGTAAAATCCACTGACGAACCGGCTGATCGGATCCCGAAGGAAAAACACCACTTTTTCTCCTGGTGGAATGTGGGAAAGGTGTACACCGTGTTCGTGAGTAAATATCTCGCAACACGGGGTGGAGGGACAACGATTCAACACCTCCTTCAGACTGGTTCCTCCGGTCTTTCCGATATGCAGATGATGAACAATCCGTTTCCCTCTCGCTTTTCCCCATAGACGCCGAATGGTTTCCCGTCGTTTTCTCAGACTTCTTTTCAGATTCACATCCCACTCCGATCCCGGATTCCGATCTCCCTCTTCAAGCTCTCCAGAAGGAGGGACCCGTCATAATTCTTCGAAAATTAAGGAAAGTATAACAAGTATGAAACGGATAGAGGAGTCAACGATCCACACGATTCATTTTCTACGACGAAATCATACCTTATATGGCGGAGCGGAGCGTTATTTGAACCGCCTGGAAACGGAACTCCGTCGACAAGGATGGAATACACATATCTATCATGGACATTTTCCTTCCTGGCTCCCCTCCTGGGTACAAGCCCTCCTTTTCGACCGGGAGGTTTGCCGCAAAAAAGCTCACGTTACACCGGATACGCTCTACTTCTCCCTCGACCGGATCCGCTGTCCCGACATCTACCGGGCGGGGGACGGTGTCCACCGTGCCTTTCTGGAAAGCAAAGGCTTCAGCCTCAATCCTCTGCACCTGACCTATCTGTGGCTGGAGAAGCAGACCTTCGCCAACGCCCGGCTCATCATCGCGAACTCCCGGATGGTCCGGGAACAGATCCTCCGCCACTACCCCGTCGATCCGGGAAAAATCCGGGTCGTCTACAACGGCATCCCCCTCCCCCCCGTTCCCGACAAAGCGGCGGCGAAACGGGAACTTTCCGAAGCCCTCGGCCTCCCCGGAGAGCGTCCCTGGATTCTCTTCGTCGGCAGCGGCTTCCGACGCAAGGGGGTCCGGGAGCTCCTGGAGCTTCTCGCCACACTCCAACACGACGCCCACACCCTCATCGTCGGCAAGGAAAAACGCCTGGACGAGTACCGGAAACTGGCCCGAAAGCTTGGAATCGAAGAGCGCGTGACTTTCACTGGCCCCCGGCAGGATGTGGAGCGTTTCTACGCTGCGGCGGACCTCTTTCTCTTCCCGACCCGCTACGAGCCCTTCTCCAACGTCGTCCTCGAAGCCCTGGCCCACGGCTGCGTCGCCCTCACCACCCGGCAAAACGGCGCCGCGGAGATCCTGCCGGAAGAGTGGGTCATGGAACACCCATCCGACCGGAAGATCCACCCGACGCTTTCGCGGCTGCTCTCCGATCCCGCCCTTCTCGAAGGGGAACGGCGAAGAGCCCGGAAAATCGCCGAGGCCTATCCCATCGAACGCAATGTCCGGGAAACGCTCCGTGCGATCCAGGATCATTTTCCGGGAACCCTGCTATAATACGTGTAACCATACGTACGGAGGCGCTTCATGCAGAAGAAACTGACGATCACCCTGGATGAAGAGATCTATCGCGGATTGAAAGAGGTGGTAGGCAGCGGAAAGATCAGCCGTTTCATCGAAAATATCGTTCGGCCCTACGTCATCAG
>CAZGGT010000016.1:0-4678 GCA_964525335.1 uncultured Nitratifractor sp.
TTCGGCACCTGGGTTTTGGTGACCACCTTGCGGTTTTCGATGGCGAGGATCTTGTCGCAGTAGGGGAGGAGGCGTTCGTCGTGGGTGACCATGATGATGGCGACGTTTTGCTCCTCGACGATTTTGCGGAGCATCTTGACCACGTTGACCGCCCGGGTCATGTCCAGGGCGGCGGTGGGTTCGTCGGCCAGGATGATCTGGGGTTCGTTGGAGAGGGCCCGGGCGATGGCGGCCCGCTGATTCTGGCCCCCCGAGAGCTGGCTGGGCATGGCGTCGCGCTTGTCCCCGATATCGAAGTAGTCCAGGAGCTCCATCGCCTTGCGTTCCGCCTTTTTCCGGGGCCAGCCGTTGGAGAGGGGGATGAGCATGACGTTTTCGATGATGTTGAGGAAGGGGATCAGGTAGTGGGCCTGAAAGATGAAGCCCAGCTTCTCCCGGCGGATTTTGCGGGTGTCGGGGATCGACCAGTGGTTTTCGTCCCAGACCAGGTCGTCGCCCAGCCAGATCTTGCCGGCGGTGGGTCGCTCCACGCAGCCCAGCATCATCAGCAGGGTGGTCTTGCCCGCACCGCTGGGGGCCACCAGGGCGGCGAACTCTCCCTTTTTTACCTCCAGGGAGGCTTCCTCCAGGACCCGAACCTCGGTATCGCCGGAGCCGAAGATCTTGGTGAGTCCCTCGACCTTGATGCCTACGTCACTCATGAATTTCCTTTGTGGCTCGCTGCGCTCGCAGTGAGAAGTGAGAAGTGGGAAGTGGGAAGTGGAGGAAATCGGAGCAGATAGTTCGTAACCCATATCGAGACGCCCTGTCAAAACTCAATGCCCAATGCCCCATGCCGATTCGCGCAGCGAATCTCCATGCCTGCGCGCAGCGCCTCCCAATAACCAATATACCAATACACCGATAACCGGCGCGCAGCGCTCCCATCCTCACCCTCCTATCGCCGAACGGGGATCGGCTTTGACCGCCTTATAGACGGCGAAGAGGCTGGAGAGGAGGGAGGCCAGGAGCACCACGCCGAAGAGGCTCCAGGCGTCGGGAGCCTCCAGGACGACCCGCTTGGGGAACTTCTGCCAGATGGAGTGGGCGAAGAGGTTGCCGAAAAGGAAGGCGAGGATTCCCAGGACCAGGGTCTCCTGCATGATCATCTTGGTGATGGTGAGATTGGGGAGGCCCACCAGCTTCATGATGGAGATCTCCTTGATCTTCTCCAGGGTCATGGTGTAGATGATGAGGGCGACGATGATGATGGCCACCACGATGAGGATGACGGTGAACATTCCGATCTGTTTGCTGGCGGTCTCGATGACGTTTTTGGTCAGGAGGGTCCGCTGCTCCTCGCCGGTGAAGACCCCCAGGTGCTTCCAGCGCCGGATGGCGTCGGCGGCTTTGTCGGGATCGGCGCCGGGTTGGAGGGTGGCGACCACGGCGTTGACCAGGTGGTTGTCGGCCTGGACGTTGATCCCCCGGGCCCGGTCGTTGTGGATCCGGGCGTTGGAATAGAGGAACTGGAGCTCCTGGGCGTCCTTGAGGCTGACGTAGATGAGGGGGTCCCCGCCGCTGGAGACGGCGCCGTGGGTGATGCCGACGACGGTGTAGATGTTTCGGCCCAGACGGATCCGGTCCCCGAGGGAGAAGCCGAGTTTTTGGGAGGTGACGATTTCGTAGTGGCTGTTTAGCAGGGGGCGGCCGGCGACGAGGCGTTTGGGATTGACGGGGTTGATGGCGCCCCGGGGATCGTAGCCGACGCTGTAGACCCGCTTCATCACCCCCTCGGGGGTGCGGACCTGCATGTTGAGAAAGGCGAAGGCGGCGGTTTGGTCGATGGCGGGTTGGGCCCGCAGGGTGTTTTTGAGGTCTTCGTGGATCCGGGAGCTCTCGGCGAAGGGTCCCAGGGTCCCCTGCTGGACGATCCAGAGTTCGGCGCCGATGTCGTCGAGGAGGACCTGGGCGTCGGTGACCATTCCCCGGTAGACCCCGATCATGATCAGCACGATTCCGAAGAGCATCCCCACCCCCATAGCGGTGATGACGAACTTGAGCAGGGAGTGCTTGATGTCCTTATAGGCGAGATTGATCATAGCCGGACGCTCGCTCCCTCGAAGAGAGGTTTTTTGTGGGGATCGGGCTTGAGGATTCTCGCGCCGACGGGGACTCCTTCGACGGCGGCCCATCGGCCGCTCTCACCCAGGACGCGGACCTTCACGGCATGGGCTTTGCCGTCCCGGGCGATCCAGACCTTCCCTTTGCGCAGGAGGGCTGTGGGAACGAGGACCACGTTTCGAAGGGTGCCGGTGACGATGCGTACCTCTGCCTGCTCGTTGAGGTAGAAGGGGAGGGGAACCTTGTCGAAGGCGACGTCGACGATGCGCTCTTCGGTGACGGGGTCGCTGACCGCTTCGATCCGGGCGACCTTCCCCTTTAGCGGGGTGTCGGCGTGGGAGCGCAGGCGGATGGTGGCGGGTTGGCCGACTTTGATGCCTCCGCTGATCCGTTCGTCGATGGTGGCCCGGACCCAGACGTTTTTGGGCTGGACCAGGGTGATGACGGGCTGTTGGGGAGCGATGGTCTGGGAGGGCTGGGCATCCCGGCTGGTGACATAGCCCGCTACCGGGGCGGTGATGGTGAGACGCTCCAGGCGGGCCTGGAGGGCGCGGATGTTTTGCTCCGCCTGGCGCTTTTGGGCCTGCTGGGAGCGGATCTGGGCTTCGCTGGCGGCGATCTGGGCCCGGAGAGATTCCAGGTCGGTCAGGGCCTTGTCGTACTCGGCCTTGGCGGCGTAGCCCTGCTTTTGGAGCTTGGCGTAGCGTTCGTAGTTGATCCGGGCCAGGCGCAGCTGGGCCCGGAGGCTCTCGATCTGCTTCTGGGCGGCGATGACGCCGTAGTGGGCGCTCTCACGCCGCGCCTTGGCCTCGGCGAGTTGCTGGGGGAGGTCGACGGGGTCGAGCCGGGCGATCACTTCACCCTTCTCGGCCCACTCTCCCTGGTCCTTGAGCACCTCCAGGAGCTTGCCTCCGTAGTTGGAACTGACGGGGAAGCGCTCCTTGCTGCCGACGGTGGCGATGCCGAAGACGGTGAGGTTCAGGTTGCCCTTTTTGGCCACGACGCTTTCGTAGGTCGATTTGGGGAGGTAGACCTTCTGATAGAAGAGCCAGGCTCCGCCGGCGATAAGAGCGAGGCCCAGAAGCCATTTGATCGATTTACTTGCCATAGAGATACTCCAGACGGTTGAGGGTGTTTCGACGTTGGAACCAGGCGTTGAGCAGCCCGAGGCGGGCGTCGAGCAGGGTCGCCTGGGCGTCCAGGACGTCGATGTAGGTGGCGAGGCCCTCTTTGTAGCGGGCTTCGACCAGTTTTTTGTTGGCTTCGGAGGAGCGGATCCGGGCCTTCTGAGCACGAATGCTGCGCGCCAGGGCCCGCCAGTCGGCCGCCAGGCCGCGATACTCTTCGAGGATCTTCCGCTTTTGCGCTTCGATCCGTTGGGCCTGGATCATGGTGTCGATCCGGGCTTGCTCGCTCCGGGCACCGAGGCGTCCTCCCTGGAAGATGGGGGCGCTGTAGCGGATTCCGAGGGTTTTGCTGTCGTATTTGCTCAGGGTATCGAGATGGCTCAGATCTCCCACCAGTTCGATGGATCCGAGACGCTCGCGACGGCTGGCTTCGTAGAGGGCCGTGGAACTCTGACGATTTTTTCGGGCGACCCGGATGCCGAGGTTCTTCTCCAGGAGGCGCTTCTCCGCGGCCTTGCCCAGGGGGAAGCTGCCGCGATAGAGGATGGCGCTCTGGAAGCGGGTGGCTCGGGGAATGGGGCGGCCGATGAGTTGTTCGAGAGAGGCGATGGCGCGCTCCAGGGCGGCCTGGGCCATGGCAAGATCGCTGCGGGCCAGCTCCATGGCGGAGCGGAAGCGCAGGACGTCGGCCTGGGTCTTGATCCCCTGCTTGTAGAGCCCCCGGGCCTGGTCGAGCATCGCCTTTTTGGCGGCCAGATCCTGGCGTCGGGTCCTGAGGGCCGCCTGCTGGACCAGGATCTGGGCGTAGGCGTTCCGGACCTGGTAGCGCAGCAACGCTTTGGCGTCCTCCGCCGAGAGGGCGCTGATCTGCTCCCGGATCCGGGCGGCGTCGACCCGGTAGCGGGTCCGTAGAAAGTCGAAGAGCTGCTGCCGCACCGAGACGCCGGCGGTCCAGCCGTCGTCGTCGATGACCCCGAGCCGGCCGTTCATGGGCATGGTGTAGGTGCGCTGAGGGTCGTATTCGGCGAAAATGGAGACCTGGGGAAACCAGGCGCTCTCTTCGGCCCGGGTTCCCTGGGCCGACTGCCGGATCTGCAGCAGGGCGCTTTTGACGTCGGGATGGGTCCGCAGGGCCTGGGAGAGGGCGGCGTCGAGGGTGAGGGTGCGGGCGTGGAGGGCTCCGAAGAACAGGAGACCTATCCACAAGAAGCTGAGACGTTTCACCGGCGGGATTCCTTTGTTTTGATCATGCGTTTCGATACGACGATCCCCGGGGAACAGGGATTCCGAATTCATGGGTATTGTCCCCAAACGCGGTTAAGGCATCGTTAACGCGAAGGTGCTCCCACCGCTGTCGTTGCGCCGCACCTCGATGCGGATCTGCATCGCCATGGCGAGGCGTTTGACGATGTCGAGCCCCAGGCCGCTGCTTCCCTCGCCGCTGTATT
>CAZGGT010000017.1:0-3656 GCA_964525335.1 uncultured Nitratifractor sp.
CTCAAGGCCCGGTTCACCCGGGAGGGGAACGCGGCGCTGCGACGTTTCTGCGAAGAGGAGGGGCTGGCGCTCAACCGCTGCGGCAAGGTGGTGGTGGCGACGAATGGGGAGGAGGATGCGACCCTGGAGACCCTGATGGAGCGGGGGCGGAGCAACGGGGTGGTGCTGGAGTGGATGAGCCGGGAGGAGCTGGCGGAGCGCTTTTCCGAGGCCTCCACCTGGCGGCGGGCCCTCTGGTCGCCGACCACCGCTACCGTCGACCCCACGGCCGTGACCCGACGGATGGCAGAGCGGGCCCGGGAGGAGGGGGTGGAGATCCGGACCGGCTGCGCCTGGCTCTCCCGTCCCGCCCCCGGGGTAGCGGAGACGGAGTGCGGGGAGATCGCCTACGGCCACTTCGTCAACGCCGCGGGGCTCTACGCCGACCGGATCGCCCGGGCGTTCGGTTTCTCCCGTCACTACACCATTCTCCCCTTCAAAGGGATCTATCTCAAAGACGCTTCCAACCGCAGCGGACTCCACACCAACATCTATCCCGTTCCCAACCTGGCCAACCCCTTCCTGGGGGTCCACTTCACCCTTACCGTCGACGGTGCGGCGAAGATCGGCCCCACGGCGATTCCTGCCTTCTGGCGGGAGAACTACCGGGGTCTGGAGCGGTTCAGCCTCCGGGAGCTGGGGGAGGTCCTGGGCTGGGAGGCGCGGCTCTTCCTCTCCGATGCCTTCGGTTTCCGTTCTTTGGCGTTGGAAGAGATGAAAAAGTATCGACGCTCCCACCTGCTGGGCCTGGCGAAGAAGCTGGCTCCGCGGCTGGAGACCCGCCATTACGATGCTTGGAGCACCCCGGGGATCCGGGCCCAGCTTCTCGATACCCGGAGCCTGGAGCTGGTGCAGGACTTCGTGGTGGAAGGGGACGGGGAGAGTACCCACGTCCTCAACGCCGTCTCCCCCGCCTTCACCGCTTCGCTGCCCTTCGCCGCCCATGTGGCGGAACGGATCCTCTCTCCGAAGCGGGGAGGGGGAAGCTTGAGCCCCCTTCTATAATTCGCCTTTAAGCCGTCTGGGCTACAATTTACGGGTATTCCAAATCAATCAAGGAGTGTCGATGAAGAAGACAATGCTCACGATCAGTGCCGTGGCGGCCGCGGCGATGCTGCTGGCCTCTCCCCTCTCCGCCAAAAAGATCCGCTGGAAACTGGCGGAGACCTGGCCCTCCACCCTGACCCCTCTCGCCTCGCCCCCGGCCAAGCTGGCGGCCTGGATGAAAGAGATGAGTGACGGACAGTTCATCATCAAGGTCGAGGGCAAAGAGAAGCACAAAGCGCCTCTGGGAATCCTCGACATGGTCAAGGGTGGCCAGTACCAGATGGGCCACAGCGGCTCCTACTACTGGAAAGGTAAGGACATCAACACCGTATGGTTCACCACCGTACCTTTCGGGATGACCCCCTCGGAGCAGTATGCGTGGTTCTACTACGGCAACGGCATGAAATTCATGAAAGAGGTCTACGACAAGTTCGGCGTCTACAGCTATCCCGGTGGTAATACCGGGAACCAGATGGGAGGATGGTTCCGCAAGGAGATCAAAACCGTCGACGATCTCAAGGGACTCAAGATGCGGATTCCCGGTCTGGCGGGCGAAGTGATGGCCAAGCTCGGCGTCAACGTCACCAACATTCCCGCCGGGGAGCTCTACACCGCCCTGGACCGCGGAACCATCGACGCCCTGGAGTGGGTCGGACCCGGGATGGACATCAAGATGGGCTTCCACAAGGTCGCCAAATACTACTACACCGGATGGCACGAGCCCGCTTCGGAGATGCAGTTCCTCATCAACAAGAAGGCCTTCGACAAACTGCCCAAAAAGTATCAGACGATGCTGGAGGTGGGGATGAAGGCCGCCGCGATGGATATGTATATCGAGAACTTCGCCGAGTCGGTCAACGCCTGGGACAAGATGAAGAAGGATTACCCCGACATCAAGGTGATGCATTTCCCCAAACCGGTCCTCGAAGCGATGAAGAAGGCCACCGACGAAGTCTTCCGGGAGTATGCCGCCAAGAATCCCAAGTTCAAGGAGATTTGGCAGGACTACAGCGCCTACCTGAAGAAGGCGCGCCCCTGGTCGATGATGAGCCAGTACGACTACCTCCAGACCAGCAAAGAACTGGGAATCGGGCAATAACGAACGCCGTGGCGTTCGTGACGCCATTGGCCATTGGCGATTGGTCATTGGGGTAGGGCTCTTCGTCTCCCAATGACCAATGACCCGTGACCAATACTCCAATCCGAAGGATTGATTTTGTTCCTCCTCAAGATCGAAAAGACCATGGACCGGATCATCGACGCCGTG
Source organism: uncultured Nitratifractor sp. (assembly GCA_964525335.1). Classification (GTDB taxonomy): domain Bacteria; phylum Campylobacterota; class Campylobacteria; order Campylobacterales; family Sulfurovaceae; genus Nitratifractor. The sequence continues at coordinate 2,354 of CAZGGT010000017.1, forward strand.
GGCTATCTCACCGGCGTGCTGATGATCTGGCTGATCCTCAACGTCGCCTGGGATGTGATGATGCGCTATGTCTTCCACGACAGCTCCATCGCCATGCAGGAACTGGAGTGGCACACCTTCGCCGTCATCATGCTCTACGGCACCGGCTACGCCCTGCGTTACAACGCCCACGTGCGGGTGGACTTCCTCTACGACCGGATGAGTCCCCGCCGGCAGGCATGGATCAATATCCTGGGGACGATCTTTTTTCTCCTTCCCCTGGCGCTGCTGGTGATCTACGGTTCCTACGATTTCGTCATGGATGCCTATACCACCCATGAAATCAGCGAGGATCCCGGCGGACTCCCCTACCGATGGATCATCAAGGCGCAGATTCCTTTCGCCTTCATCTTTCTCATCTTCTGCGCCGTCGATTTCACGATCCACAACATCAACATCCTCCGGGGGATCGAGGCGCCCCTGCCCGAACCGGAAGAGGAGGTGATCGAATGATCGGCCTGATCATGTTCGGGGCGGCGTTGCTGCTCCTGATCATCGGATATCCCGTCGCGTTTACCTTCGGGGCCGTCTCCCTCTACTTCGGGGCGTTGGCGGCTCTTTTCGAGCTGCTGCCCGACGGAGGGGTGACGATCGCCGACTGGTGGGACGAGTTTCTCTCGATGTTCGGGATGATGCCGTTCCGGATCTACTCCATCATGACCAACAAGATTCTCATGGCCGTTCCTCTCTTCATCTTCATGGGGATCGTCCTCCAGAAATCCCAGCTGGCCGAGCGCCTGCTGGAGAGTATGGGGACGCTTTTCGGCAAGGTCCGGGGCGGTTTGGCGATCTCCACAGTTCTCATCGGGGCGCTCCTGGCGGCGTCGACGGGGGTCGTGGGGGCTTCCGTCGTGGCGATGGGGGTCATCAGTCTTCCCATCATGCTTCGCCACGGTTACGACAAACCCCTCTCCACCGGCACCATCTGCGCCGCGGGGACCCTGGGGCAGATCATCCCTCCCTCCATCGTGCTGATCGTCCTGGCGGATGTCTTCCAACTGCCGGTGGGAGATCTTTTCAAGGCGGCGGTGATGCCGGGCCTGGCTTTGGTGGGCGTCTATGTCCTCTACATCCTGGTGGTTTCGTTTCTCAAGCCCGAGGTCGCCCCGGCCCTGGAACCGGAAGAGGGGATGCGCTACGGCGCCAGCGTCAAAAAGGCTCTCATCGCCATCATTCCTCCCCTGACCCTCATCGTCCTGGTCCTGGGTTCCATCTTCGCCGGGATCGCCACCCCGACCGAATCGGCCTCCCTGGGGGCCCTGGG
>CAZGGT010000018.1:0-8320 GCA_964525335.1 uncultured Nitratifractor sp.
TTCGGCCCAAACGGGCAAAAATCAGCAAAAAACTCCTGCGGGTCTTCGGGCGGACCAACGCCCGGTTCCGCCTCATCGGGGAGGGGGACCGGGTCCTGGTGGGGCTCAGCGGGGGCAAGGACTCCCTGAGCCTGGTGCACCTGCTCAAAAACATGCAGATGCACGCTCCCTTCGACTTCGAATTCCGGGCGGTGACCGTGAGCTACGGGATGCCGGGGGAGGAGTACGACGCCCTGAGGGCGCACTGCGAAGCCTACGGCATCCCCCACGAGGTCTACGCCACCAATATCTACGAAGTCTCCCAGGAGACGATCCGGGAAGGGAGCAGCCACTGCAGCTACTTCTCCCGGATGCGGCGGGGGGCGCTCTACAGCTACGCCGAGGAGCACGGCTTCGGCAAGATCGCCCTGGGGCACCACTTCGACGACGCGGTGGAGAGCTTTTTCATGAACATGTTCTACAACGGCGCCCTGCGCTCCATGGCGCCCATCTACCGGGCCGACCGGGGCTTCCACGTCATCCGCCCCCTCATCGAGGCGCGGGAGAGCCAGCTGCGGGCCTTCGCCGAGGAGAACGGCTTCGCCACCATCGGGGACGAGGCGTGCCCCGCCATGCGCACCGTCACCAAGGCCCCCTACGCCCGGGCCGCCACCAAGGCGTGGCTGGCGGAGATGGAGGCGGAGAACGGAGAGCTCTTCAAGCGGATCAAAGCCGCCTTCGGGAACATCCACGACGATACCTTTCTCGATCCGGCGCGTTGGAAACGGGAAGACGGGAATAACCGAGGAACCGGGGAATGAGGAACCGGGGAATGGAGGCGGAGTGCGTGTAAGAGGAGAGGGAAATCTGCCCCGTCCGCTTTGTGCCGGGAGGGAGTGCGGAGTTTTGTCCGTTTTTTGGAGTGTTCCGCGCCGTAGGGGTCAGGAGGCGGCCCGCTCTTTGATGAAGGCTTCCATTTCGTCGACGATGGGTTCGATGGGGCGTTCGCCGTCGATGATTTTGAGGAGGCCTTTGGACTCGTAGAATTTCTCGATGGCGGGCAGGGGGTCGAGATAGATCTTCATCCGGTCGTAGAAGACCGCTTCGTTGTCGTCGCTGCGCTTGACCTCCGCTTCGGCGGCGCGGCCCAGGATCCGCTCTTTGGCCACCTCTTCGCTGACGCGAACCTCGATGACCGCTTTGAGCTCGACATCCTTCTCCTCTTTGAGAAGTTCGTCGAGGGCCTCCATCTGCTCGGTACTGCGGGGGAATCCGTCGATGAGTACGATTTCACGGGGAGCGTTTTTGACGGCGTTGACGATGGTGTCGATGACGATCTTCAGCGGCACCAGAGCGCCCCGGGAGATGTAGCTGTCGATCTCCTTTCCCAGTTCGCTGCCGCTGGCGACCTCCTGGCGGAGCATTTCGCCGGTGGAGTAGTGGACGATGGTGTCGGGGTTGCGCTCGGCGATGATCTCGGCGTCGGTGGTCTTGCCGGAGCCGGGAGCTCCGATGATGAGGAAGAGTTTTTTGGCCATGTCGGATCCTTTGTCGTTGGGGTGTTATTCTGCCGTCGGGCGCTGGCGCAGCCGGATATGAAGCTCTTTGAGCTGCTCGGCGTCGACGGGACTCGGGGCCTGGGTGAGGAGGCACTGGGCTTTCTGGGTCTTGGGGAAGGCGATAACGTCCCGGATGCTCTCGGTGCCCGCCAGGAGCATGATGATCCGGTCGAAGCCCATGGCGAAACCTCCGTGCGGGGGCGCGCCGTACTGGAGGGCGTCGAGGAGGAAGCCGAACTTCTCCCGCGCCTCCTCTTCGCCGATTCCCATGATCCGGAAGACTTCCTCCTGGATCTCCTCCTTGTGGATACGGATGGAGCCTCCGCCCAGTTCGGTTCCGTTGAGGACCAGGTCGTAGGCGACGGAGGAGAGCTCCTCGATCTCGTCGTAGTCGAGGGTTCCTTTTTCGCTGAGTTTGGGCATGGTGAAGGGGTGGTGGAGGGCTTTGACCTTGCCCTCCTCGACCTCGAACATGGGGAAATCGACGATCCAGACGAATTTGAAGACGTCGTCGGGGATGATCTCCATCAGCTCCGCCAGGTAGAGGCGGAAGCGTCCCATGTAGTCGAGGACCAGCTTCTTCTCTCCCGCGCCGAAGAAGACCACGTCGCCCACCTGCAGTTCGCAGCGGTCGACGATGGCCCGGAGGTCCTCCTCGCTGAAAAACTTGGTCAGGGGCCCTTTGAGTCCCTCCTCTTTCATCTGGAAGTATCCCAGCCCCTGGGCGCCGAATTTGCGGACGTAATCCTCGAAGCCCTTCATCTGGCGCTTGGAGAAGATCTTGTCGCCGTTGGGGACTTTGAGGGCCTTGATGCGGTTTTTCTTCGGAGACTTAGCGATGGTGCTGAAGATCTCGTTGTCGCAGCGTTCGAAGATGTCGATGACGTCCACCATCTCCAGGCCGAAGCGGAGGTCGGGCTTGTCGGAACCGTACTTCTCCATCGCTTCGGCATAGGTCATCCGGGGGAATTCGGCGGGGAGCTTCTCCCAGAGGTCGCAGGCGGCCCAGATGTCCCGGATCAGCTTTTCGGCGACGTGCATGACGTCCTCCTGGGTGCAGAAGCTCATCTCCACGTCGATCTGGGTGAACTCGGGTTGGCGGTCGGCCCGCAGGTCCTCGTCCCGGAAGCACTTGGCGATCTGGAAGTAGCGGTCGAAGCCGCTGACCATCAGGAGCTGCTTGAAGAGCTGGGGAGACTGGGGGAGGGCGTAGAACTCCCCGGGCCAGACCCGGCTGGGGACCAGGTAGTCCCGGGCCCCTTCGGGGGTGGACTTGGTGAGCACCGGTGTCTCCACCTCCAGGAAGCCCATCTCCGCCAGGGAGTTGCGCGCGGCGATGGCGGCCCGGGAGCGGAGCTGGAAGATGCGGTGCATCTTGGGGGTGCGGAGCTCCAGGTAGCGGTACTTGAGGCGGATCTCCTCGTTGACCTTTTCATCCCCCAGGTCGAAGGGCATCGGCTTGGAGGCGTTCTCGACGGTCAGTTCATCGACGACGATTTCCACCTTTCCGGTCTTGAGGTTGGGGTTTTCCAGTCCCTCTCCCCGGGCGCGGACGGTCCCGGTAGCGATGAGGACATATTGGTCCCGGACATGTTCGGCGGCCTTGTGGGCGGCTTCGCTGTCGGCGGGGTCGCAGACGAGCTGGACCACCTCGTCCTTGTCTCGGAGGTCGATGAAAATCACGCCCCCGTGGTCGCGGCGGCTGGCGACCCAGCCCGCGACGGTGACGCGCTCACCGATCAATTCTTCGTTGATTTCAGCACAATAATGGGTTCTCACGGCGTTTCCTGTGAATGAAGTGTGCCGCGATTATAGCGAAAGGGGGTTTAGAATCCGTCCCGTCAGGCTCCGGGATCGGCACTGGAGGCGATTTTTCCATCATACCGGCGGGAGTGCCTATCCGGTTCGTTGTGAACTGTGCGGGGGAAATGAAGGGGATGGGAAGATCCCGATTCAGGAACGAGCTTCGGGGAGGGAGCAACCGATCCCGGGCAATCAGCCGTTGAGGGTCGCGATGAGTTTTTTGAGCTCTTCTTCGTTCATGGCTCCCAGTTGCATATGTTTCACTTCGCCTTTTTTGTCGATGGCGATGATGAGGGGGACCGAACCGGGCCAGCGGATGAGCTTGGCGAGGAATTGGGCGAAGGGGAGGGCCTGGGCGCTGTCGATCATGTGCAGCCCCTTGATGCCCAACTCGTTTTCGAATGCGGGAAAGGCGTCGGCTTTGAGTCCTTTGAGCTCGAAGGTGATGAAGGCCAGGTCTTTATACTCGGGCGCCAGCTTGCTGAAGAGCTGAAGTTCATGGCGGCAGGGAGTTCCGCTATAGATGTAGAACATCAGGATGGCGCTTTTGCCTTTGGGGGTGAGGAGCTTGATGCCGCGCTCGGAGATCAGCAGTTCGATGGTCTCGCCGGACCGGTCGGTAAACTGGAAGACTTTGGGATGGAGTGGCTGGGGTTTTTGGGAGGCCTTGGCGGCGGGAGTGCCGGCGGCCTCCGCAGCGACGAGGGATGCGCCCGGCAGCAACAAAAGCAGTGCCAATAGCGACAGGGTGAGTTGTTTGAACATGGATGACTCCTTCACTTTTTTTTGATATTGTAGCGAAGGAAGTCGATCGCGGCTATTATTCGGAACCGGAAAGGATTCTACTTCATGCTGAGATAGAAGTACAGCTCTCCCTCTTCGAACTCGATCCGCTCGGCAAGAATCTCCATAATTTGGGAAAAGTTGTCGAAAAATTCTTCGTCGATCGGCTTTTCGTTCCGATTGTAGCTGGCGAGAAATTTCATCAGAATCATTTTGATGTCTTTGAAGCTTTTCTGGAAATGATCGACGGACTCCTTCAGCTTCTCCGAGCGTTGTGACGGATCGCTCAGGAGCTTGTAGAGTTCGACATCTTCACTGCTCAAATGAGTCATCGCCAGATCGGTAAATGCCTGCAGGGAACTTCTGATCTTCTGCTCGTCGTTTTTGACGTATTCCGCCAGAACCTTTTTCCCGAGCACGATCAGCTGTTCGTGCTCCTTTTTCCAGCGCTTGACCAGTTTTTTGTTTTTCGATTCAAGAAATGAAAGCATTTCTTTCTCCTCCTTCTCTTTAACTCCCGGACATTTCAAATCGGATCCGGATTTCTCTTTGTAAAGCCGATCATACTCTTTCTACCGCCAAAAAGTCAACTCTCGCGGGGCTTTTCTGCGGTTGTTGTCCGGGATGTTACCAATGATTCTAGTCGATAATCCGGAGTTTGTCTATCGGATTTTTCATACAGACGGCCCGCACGCGAAACCGATTCCGCTTTCCCGATGTTTCGGCGTGAAGCTAGCGGCTCTCCGATTCGTCGGGAAGTGCCAGGTAGTTGCTCCCGGTTTCTCCGGAGTTCAATTGGATGAAAAAGGCGACCATCGGATCGATCGTGTCGCTGAACCCCGGGGTGTCCGGTGCGATCGCTTTGTAGATCTCTTCGCCCGAGTCATCCGTGGTGTAGACATGTCCGACGATGTAGGGGGCGTTGGGATTTTCGTCACTGTCGTTGCTGTCGCTCATCGGGTGATAGCCGTCGTCGGCGTCTCCGTGGGAGAAGTAGACGTTTTCCAGGTGGATGGTGTTGGGGAAAGGGTTGCCAAGGATGATGTTTTTGGCGTAATCTTCATTGGAGTCCGGAAGCTGTTTAAGGAACACGGTGGTGAAATTGCTGTCGTCGATGTTGAGGTCGGAGGCGTTGGTCTCCGTGACGAAGGAGAGCCCCGAAAGCGTATCGTCGACTTTCAGCGTCCGGTTGGCGTCGGTGATGATCCAGTAGCCTTTGCCGGGTTCCAGCGTGTCGTTGGATTCCATGAGGCGTTTTTCGGTATTGGGAGCTCGGTAGTCGTCGTTGCCCGTCTGTTCGTACATGACCCAGTCGGCGTCGTCTCCGTAGGTGCCGAGGGCGTCTCCCAGAAGATCGGAGATGCTGTTGTCTCCGGTGTCACAGGGAAAACTGACGAGGGTCCAGCGGTAGGCGGTGAGGGGTCGGTAGACCCGTTCACAGGGGCGCCAGTTGATCTTCGTTTTGAAAATGCCCCGGCCGTGGGTTGCGGCGACCAGAGTCGAATCGTCGTACCAGAAGAGCTGATCGACGGAGACGTTGGCGGGACCGTTGTTGTCGGCGTACCAGGTGGCTCCCTGGTCTTCGCTGGTGAAGATTCCCACTTCGGTGCCCACGTAGAGATAGTCCGGACGGTAGGGATTGCGGACGATGCTCCGCATGGGCGCTTCCGGGAGGCCGTCGCTGATGTCGTTCCAGCTGCTTCCCCCGTCGGTGGATTGTTGGAGGTTGCCGGAGGCGAATCCGCCCCATCCGGCGTAGAAGATATCGTGGTTGTCTTTGTCGATCATCAGGGCGAGGACGTTTTTGCCGTTGGCATCGTGGATCTTGCTCCAGGTGGGTGTGCTGGAGTTGGCGTCGGTCGATTTGTAGATGGAACCGTCGTTGTAACCGACGAGTACGAGATTGGAGTCTCCTTCGGCGATGGCGATCTGGCTGATTTTCGTTCCGCTGACCTCATCTTTGATTTTGCTCCAGGTGACATCCGCCTGATCGTCGGCAGTGACGTTGGTGCTGCGCCAGAGGCTGGCTCCCCCGGCGAGCATCGTATTTTCGTCGTTGGGGTCGAGGAGGAAGGGGGCGATGAAGTTGGCGTTGTTGTTTGTCGCGTCGTCGAGGCCGTTTTCATAGATATATTCCGAACCGGCCCCGTCGTCGGAGCGATGGATCTTGAGATAGACGTACTCTCCGAAATAGTAGAATTTGTCGGGATCCGATTCGTGGGAGACGGCGGAAAATCCTCCGTCTCCTCCGGCGATCTTATCCCAGTCGGTGGAGTTCGCATCGGTATGGAGCAGGGTGTAGTTGTCCTGGGCGCCACCGGTGATCTTGGAGCCGGGGATCCCCGCGGCACCGTAGAACTGGGTGACCCCGAGATTGTGATTGAGGTTGGTCCAGCCGTTGTTGTCCGCATCGTCGTTGGCCACGGTGATATCGTCGGCTTTGTAGATCCCTCCGTCGCTGGCGTTGTAGACCCGTTTGTTGGTCGTGCCGTTGTAGCCGGGATCGTTGACAATGACGTGGTGGTCCGCGTGGGGGGAGTCGGGAGAGAGCCACCAGGTGGAGATCTTGGTCCAGTTCTCTCCGCCGTCGGTACTGCGGTAGAGATCGAGTCCGCCGATGACGAGATGATCGGCATCGGTGGGATCGACCCAGATGGCGTTGTCGTACCACCCCTGGGAGCCGAGATGCTTGGGGTTGGAGAGAACTTCCCAGGTGATTCCGCCGTCGATCGACCGATAGATTTCACCGGAGTTGTGGTCGACGGAAGCGTAGACGAGATTGGGGGTACTGGCCGCGTAGGCGATTTCGACTCTCCCCGAGATCCAGGAGTCGGAAGCGTCGACGATGTTGACTTCGGTCCAGGTGCTTCCACTGTCGGTGGTGTAGTAGATGTTGCCGTTGATGGAGCCGACGATGGCCTTGTGCCCGTCGTTGGGATCGAAGACGACATCCTCCATCATGCTGTACCAGTGGGGTCCCGGTTCGTTTTTGGTCCAGCTGTCTCCACCGTCCGTCGAGGTGAAGACCGCGTTGTTCCGGGCGACGGCGATGATGACGCCCTGATCGTTGACGGCGACCCGGTTGACGTAGTACCAGTCCCCGTCCTGGGTGGGATCGGTCGAAGAGAGATGCTCCCAGGTGGCACCGCCGTCGGTGGATTTGAACAGCCCGTATCCGCGCAGGGCGTCACCATTGTAAAATCCTTCGCCGGTGGCGGCATAGAGGACGGTGTCGTCCACATTGTCGGTCGTCTGGGGGTCTGCGGCGATGGAAGTGACGACGAGATTGGCCATAAAGTCGTTGACGGGACTCCAGGAGGCACCGCCGTCGGTGCTTTTCCAGATGCCGCCTCCGACGCTGCCGGCGAAGAGCAGATCGGTATCGGAGGGATGGATGTAGAGCGTCCGGATGCGACCGCCGATGTTGCCGGGTCCCAGGAATTCCCAATCCCGGGGGGTTACGCTGATGGGACGTACTGTGCCACCGCTATCGGACTCGGGTTCGGAGGAGCTGTCTGTGGAGGAGGTCGAGGAAGCGCTTTTCGATGTCGGAAACCGTTTCAGCAGAAACTGACGGGTCTTCTCTACGATCCGCTTTCTGGCCTCCGCCGCCCTGATGAGGCCGTCGGGTTTGACATAGCCGTAGACACTGAGCTGCTGCATCCGAAATTCCATCGCTTTGTCCGGTTGGTCGGGGCGGGCGGGATGAAGCGCCTTTTCGATGGCGCGTTCGAGTTTGGACAAAGGCATGGTGCAGAGATCATGATTGTCCAGCGCCCGGAGGGTTTTGACCGTTTCGAGCTCTTTGAGACTGAGGTGAAGCCATCGGGCGATGTTTCGGTCCGACCAGGTTTTCTTTGCGGGACATCGGGGGGTGGCGGATGGATGCCGGCTCTGTGAGATGTTTGTGGAGTGTCGGACCGGGGAGTGGGTCGGCGGAGGTGTGAAATCGGCCGGCGAACGATCTGCGGGTGCCGTTATGGCGAGGAGTGGTGTGAGAGTGAGGGAAAAAAGAAGAAAAAGAAGTGTATAAAAACCATACTTCTCCCTTTTGGAATGTCGCGTCGTCATCGTTTCCCTCCCCTTTTTTCTTCACAAATGACTGAGTTTTTCGTCAGATTCAGATATGGTACAGCAATCGTGCTTAGAAATCATTCACCACCGGGCACCGGGTACGGGAAAGTTCCGAAACGGAG
>CAZGGT010000019.1:0-2251 GCA_964525335.1 uncultured Nitratifractor sp.
CCCCCGCGACCCGGAACGCTGCCTCCTGCGCTACATCCGCATGAAGCTGGAGACCTTCCGGACCAAACGCAAGGCGATCGAGGACCCGGTGGTGGGGGATCCCCTCTTCTTCCTCAAGATGAGCGGCCGCCAGCGGGACCCGGCCCAGCCCATCTTCGACTACCTGGCGGAGCTTTTCCGCTCCCTGGGCATGCAGACGCCCCTCAAAGAGGAGAACCCCATGAAGGTCGCCTACCTCTTCAACGCCTTCACCACCGGCTACATCGAATACTGGCTCCACTTCGACGGGGAGCTGACGGAACCGGAGGAGAAGATCCTCTCGGAGTTCCTGGAGGGCATGCGGCGATGAAACGGGGCAAACGGGTCTCCCTGGTCCTGGGCAGCGGCGGCGCCCGGGGCTACGCCCACATCGGCGTCATCGAAGAGCTGGAGGCCCGGGGCTACGAGATCGTCTCCGTCAGCGGCGCCTCCATGGGGGCCCTGGTCGGAGGATTTTACGCCTGCGGCAAGCTCCGGGCCTACACCGACTGGGTCCTGGAGCTCGACGCCCTGGACGTGGCCCGGCTCCTGGACCTGAGCTGGAGCCGACGGGGGCTCATCGACGGGAAGAAGCTCTTTGCGAAACTCTCGGAAATCCTGGGGCCCCATCGGATCGAGGAGCTTCCCATCCCCTATACCGCCGTCGCCACCGATTTGCGACGAAACCGGGAGGTCTGGTTCCAGCGGGGGCCGCTCATCGAGGCGATCCGCGCCTCCATCGCCATTCCTTCCTTTTTCACTCCCGTCGAAAAAGAGGGGATGCTCCTGGTCGACGGAGGAGTCCTCAACCCTCTGCCCGTCGCCCCGACGATGTCCGACCACCGGAGCGACCTCACCATCGCCGTGCACCTCTATGGCGAGATGCCGCTCCCCCCGCTGGAGCTGCCCCCCTCCCCGGATCGTGACCGCAACTCCCTGGACCGGGTCATCGACCCCCTCCTCCGGCAAGCCCGCAGCTGGCTGGAGGAGAAGGACGACAAAGAATCCGAAGGGGAAGAGGAGGAAGACTACCACCTTTTCGACATCATCGACCAGGCCATCGACTCCATGCAGAAGACCCTGGTGGGCTACCGCCTCGGCGGCTATCCCCCCGACCTGCTGATCCAGATCCCCAAAGAGGTCTGCGACGTCTACGATTTTCACAAAGCCGCCGAAGTGATCGCCCACGGACGCTACGCCGCCCGCAACGCCCTCGACGAAATGGAGGCATCCCGTGCAGGCGCTTAAACACTCCTGGCCCGGACTCCTGGCCACCCTTCTCATCGCCGCGGCCTCCTGGATGATCTACCAGAAGCTTCATCCCAAAACCCTGCCCGACAACCTCGTCATGGGGGTGGGAAGATTCGACGGCGATCTGATCCGCCTCAACGCCAAATACCCCGGCCGCGTCGTCGAACAGCGGGCCGCGGAGGGAAGGCGTGTGAAAAAGGGGGAGACGCTCACCCGCCTCGACAGCGCAGAGCAGCGGGCGAAACTGCAGCAGATCGAAGCCCAGGTAAAAGCAAAAGAAAAAGAGCTGGCCGCCCGGCGAACGGAGCTCTCCATCGCCAAAAAAACGATCCCCCTGGCCCTGGAGAAGGCGCGCGCCGCCCTGGAAGCGCGGGAGGCGGCCCTCGCCGGCGTGGAGAAGGAGCTGGAGGCCCAGCGCAGCGTGGTGGCCCAGGACCGGCGAGACTACGAACGGACTCGCAATCTCTACGCCGGGCAGCTGATCCAGAAGGAGGCCCTGGAGAAAGCGAAGCTCAAGCTCGACGTCGACCGCGCCAAGCTCCAGGGGCTGGAGCAGAAGCGCGCCGGAGCTCTCACCGCCGTCGAGGTCGCCCGGGCCGATCTGGAGGAGGCGAAGGCGCAGCAGCGGCAGATCCGCTCCCTCGAAGAGGGGGTCGCGGCCCTCGAAGAGGGGGTGAAAGCGGCCAAAGCCGCACGAAAAGAGGTCGAGGCGGTCCTGGCGCAGATGACCCTGACCTCCCCGGTCGACGGCACCGTCATCGAAAAGATCGCCGAACCGGGCGAAGTGGTGGGGGCGGGGATGCCGGTGGCGACCCTCCTCGATCCCCGCACCCTCTATCTGAAGATCTTCGTCGATACGATCGAAAACGGAAAGATCAAGCCGGGGGACAAGGCGGTCATCTTCCTCGACGCGTGGCCCGATCGACCCATTCCCGCCCGGGTGGTGCGCATCGCCCAAAAGGCGGAGTTCACCCCCAAGGAG